>PNLG01000405.1 GCA_013822915.1 Sphingomonas sp.
GGGCGCCACACAACGCCTGCGTCATAATATAGCCCGTCGAAGTTGTAGTCGATGCGGCGCTGGCCATTAGGGTCGATCTGAAACCGGCCTTGCGCATTCACAACCGGCTGGCCGGCTGCGTCGAACAGCGCGTCGCGGCGAGTGATTTCGATGTTTTCATACCCCACCCCGGCGGTCAGCGCGAGCGTCGGAGCGATCGGATAGAGCACGTCGAGGCGGCCATATTTCCCCTGATACACCTGATCGAGCTGGCTCGCATCATCGCGCGCCCATGCACCGCTGAGCGTAACCCCCACCGGCAGCACCGTGCCCGATTTCAGGTTCAGGCTCACTTGCGCTTGCTGGCTGCGCGAATCGTCGAACACGTCGCGGCGTTCGCCTGTCACCGGGCTGACGATGCTGGGCGCCTGCACCTTCGTATAGCCGAAGCGGTATCCGCCACTGACCCCAACCGGGCCGATGTGTGAGCCAAAGGTTGGCCCGGCATAAATCGCGTAAAGCTGGCTGATGTTCGACACATTGCCCTGCAGCACCCCCGGCGCCGCACCCCGAATGTCCAACCGGGTGCGCGTTGCCAGCCCGCCGGCCTCGATCGTCAGCGGTGCCGCCACGCGCACAGCCGCACGCGCCAGCCCCGAATGGATATCGGCATCGGCAAGCCGATCATCGTAACCGATCCGGCGTTCATAGCGGTAGCTCGCCTGCACCTGCACCCGCCGCGTCTGGACATTGGCGTCAATGCCGGCGGCAAGCGTGGTATAAGTCAGCACATCGTCATTGGTCAGGTCTGCGGTCAGCACCTGCGCGACTTCGATATAAGGCGTGATCTGCCTTTCCCGCGCTGCCGCGGGGGTCACGGTCAGCGCCGTTCCCAGCGCGACGGCGAGAGTCTTGCGCATCATACGTCCTCCATCCCGTAATAGCTGCCAAAGCGGCGTCCGCCCGGCATCAGCGTCACGGCGTTCAGCGCGAGCTGAATATGGTCGCACCCATCGAGCAAGCTGACGGCGGCGCGCAGATCGGTGTCGCTCGTCGCGTCCGCGCGCACGACCAGCAGCACTTGGCCGACGTGCAGCGCAAGCGTTGCGGCGGGCGATGCGGCAAGTGCTGGCGGGGTATCGAAAATCACGATCCGGCGCGGGTCCGCGGCGAGAAGCGCGCCGAGCAGTTCGGGCGTGCGGCGGCTCGCCAGCAATTCCGTATCCTGATTGGAACGCGATCCGGCGGGCAGCACGGTGAAGTGCGGCACATCGGTGTGCACCAGATAATCCTCAATCTGCGCCTGTGGATCGGCGAGTGCATCGAGCAAGCCCGGTCGGTCCTCCAGCCCCAATGCGGCGAGCACGCCGGGCTTGGCAACATCGGCGTCGATCAGCACCACTTCGGTATCACGCTCGGCTGCGATGCTGAGCGCCAGATTGATCGCGCAGTACGTTTTACCCTCATTGGCATTGGCCGACCCGACAAGGATCGCGCGTGCCCGGTCCCCCTGTGCTGCTGCAACCGCCCGCGCGGTCAGCAGTAATTGGCGCTTGATGAGCCGGAATTCTTCCGCAAGCGCATCTACGGGCGCGCCAGGCACCAACAGCCCGGCTTCGCGCAAGTGCGCGCGGTCGATGGTGGCGGCTGGCAATCGCGCCGCCCGTGAAGGAGCCGGCATGATGGGCGGGGCGGCATGGGGAAATGGGGCGACCGCAAGCGGCAAGGGATCGACCGCAAGCGGCGCAGGTGCAGCTTCGCCATCGCGCGCACGAAAGGCAGCGCCGAAATCATAAACGGTTGCCGCCCGTTCGAGCAGCGAGCCACGCATCACCGACTTTGCCTCGGTCATAGCGTCAGCCCCCGCTGGATAAACTCAACGCCGATCAGCGCGACAAAAGCGACGACGAGCGCTGCAAACCCGCCCGAGAAATAAACCAGCCACTGACGCCGCACGGTGCGCTGCGCCGGTGTCACCAGCTCGCCAATGGCACCAACCACGGGTAACCCGGTGATCCGTTCCAGGCGAAGCACCGTCGGGAAGGTGGTTTTCAATTGCCCCAGCGCAAACGCCACGCCGATCCCGGCGCCAATCCCGGCAATGAGCACGCCGGTCAGCAAGAGCGGACGATTGGGCGCAGACGGCGCGCGCGGCGCGGCGGGGGGATCAATCACGCTGAACTTGACGGCATTGGTCTGGCTCTGCGCCTGGCCACGCAGCTTAATCTCTTCGCGGTCGGCAAGCATTTTGTCATATTGGTCTTTGAGCACCTGGTAATCGCGCTCCAGCTGCGCCTGCTCGGCGGCGACCGCGGGATCGCCCGACAATTTGGCCTGAAGCTGGTTCACATCGCTCTGGATTTGCGATTTGCGCGCGGTGAGTGCGGCGACCTGCGCCTGTTTGTCGGCCTGCAGCGAACGGAGCGAGGCATAGACGGGGTTGGCTGACCCCGCATTCCCCGCGCTCAGCGGTTCGTTGCGGGCGAGTGCCTCGGCAACGGCAAGCTGACTGCGAAGCGCCACCACATCGGGATGCTGGTCGGTCCAGCCACGCCCGCGTGCCTCCGCCAATTGGCCCAGGATCGCGCTCACCCGCGCGCGTGCAGGCCCCGCCGTGCCGCCGCTTGACCCTGGCGTCGTCGCGGCCTGCCCCGCAATCTGGCCGTTGATGGCGGTCAGGCTGCTCTGCGCCGACGCAAGATCGGTTTCCACCTGCGCCATTTGGCTGCGCGCGTTGGCGATCCGGTCGTTCAGCGATCCGGTGCCCGGAAGCGACCCCAAATAGCGGTTCTGAAAATCAGCGCGTTTCGCTTCGGAGTCCTGAAGCTGCTTTTGCCGGGCCGCCAATTGCCCTTCGAGGAATTGGAGCGTCGTGCTGGTCTCATCCCGGCTTCCGCTCAGATTCTCTTCAACGAAGATATCAATCAGCTTTTGCACAATCTGCCGCGCCAGTTTCGGGCTCGACGCCGTGGTCGAAATCTCGATCAGATTGTCCTGTTGCGCGACGACCTTGATCGCCGATTGGAGCGAAGCCACCCGGTCGGCGACGTCGCGGTCATTGGCGATGGTGTTGGCAAGGTCGGTGCCACGCACGACCTTTGCCAGGTTGACCGCAGACGTCAGCGTCTGACGCACCCGGTCCAAATCCTTTGCCTGTTCCTCACGCGAAATGCCGATCTTGCCGGGCAAGAGCGACTGCACCTCGATCGAAAGCCGCGCCTTGGCCCCATAAACGGCGGGGATTTGCGCCACCACAAACCATCCCAGCACGCACACGCCCCACGCAATCGCCAGCGCCAGCCAGCGGCGGCGCCAGATGCCGTGGAGCGCGATCCGCACTTCTTCGTAAAGGCCGTTCATGCCGCGCGGCCCCGGATCAGAAAAAGCTCTCGGGGATGATGATCACGTCCCCGGGCTGCAACCGCACATTCGCGCGCGAATCGCCATTTTTGAGCAGGTTCGACAAGCGCAGCGCATATTCCTTTTGCTTGCCCGTTGTGCGGTCATAGCGGATGAGCTTTGCCCGGTTGCCCGCGGCAAATTCGCTCAATCCGCCAACCGCGATCATCGCGTCGAGCAAGGTCATGTTCGCGCGATAGGGGATGGAGGCGGGCTTGGCAGTCGCCCCGACAATGCGAACCTGCTGGCTGAACGTTCCCGAGAAATTCTCGACAATGACCGACACAATCGGGTCTTTGATATATTCGCCCAGCGCCAGTTTCAGATCATCGGCGAGCATTGCGGGCGTTTTGCCAACAGCGGGCATGTCGTTAATCAGCGGGGTCGTGATGCGGCCATCAGGGCGCACCTGCACCTTTGCCGACAATTCGGGATTGCGCCACACAAACACGTTAAGCTGATCGAGCGGGCCGATGACATATTCCTCGCCCGGTGCCTCTTGCGTCGCGACATAAGATGCAGGCGGCAATTGCGGGCCGCCGCTCCCCCCGACGCAGCTTGACAGCAGGATGAGCGCCAGCGCCGGCCCCGCGCCATTTCGTGCAAAACTCCGCAATTGCATCACCGCTGAACCTCCTGCTGACCCCGCGCGACCGGTGACGTCATCCGGTCGGGCGCGCGCAGCTACAGGCTCGGCTATGCGATTAAGAGGTGAAGATTGCGTTAGGATTGTCCGCGCGGCCCACCACTAACTCCCCCGGCGGCGGATGGCCCAGGAACGCGGTCGGGCTCGCCGAACGGCCATAGGCGCCCGCCATGAAGATCGCGATAACGTCCCCCACTTCGGCGCGTGGCAAGCCGATTTGATCGCCCAGCCGGTCGAGCGGCGTGCACAGACACCCGACCACCGTGACCACTTCATCGGCGGGCGCGCCCATGCGGTGCGCGAGGGCAAGCGGATAGTTGCGGCGCACCACCGTGCCGAAGTTCCCGCTTGCCGCCAATTGATGGTGCAAGCCCCCATCGACGACCAGAAACACCTCGCCCCGGCTGACTTTACGGTCGACGATCCGGGTCAGATAGACGCCCGCCTCCCCCACCAGCCACCGGCCAAGCTCGACCGCAAAGCGGGTATCGCGCAAGATCCCCGCGCGTGACGCCATGGCGTCGCTCAGCGCGGCGCCAATCGCGGTGACGTCAATCGCCTGGTCGCCGGGGAAATAGGGAATACCAAAGCCGCCACCCAGATTGACGAGCGGTGGCGCGACACCGATCGCTGTAGCCAGCCGCGCAGCGAGCTCCAGCGTTGCGGCCTGAGCCTGGATCAGCGCGGCAGTATCGAGCGTCTGCGATCCGGCAAAAATGTGCAATCCACGCCAATCGGCACCCTTCGCAATAATGTCGCGCACGACATCCGGAACCGCTTCTGTCTCCACTCCAAAGGGCGACGCGCGCCCGCCCATTTTCATCCCGCTGCCGCGCAGTTCGAAATCGGGGTTAACGCGCACTGCGAGCCGGGGACGGACCCCCAGATCATGCCCAATCGCGATTGCTCGTACCGCCTCGCCCGCCGACTCCAGATTGATCGTCACGCCGGCGGTAATCGCCCGGCGCAACTCGTCGTCGCGCTTGCCTGGCCCGGCATAGCTGATAGCGATGTCGATGCCCGCTGCCTCGATCATCGCCAGTTCACCTGCTGACGCGATATCAAGCCCGTCGACAAGGGGGGCAAGCACGTCGATGAGCGCCGGGTTCGCCTTCACCGCATAATGCACCGCCACATCTGGGGGGAGTGCTGCGCGCAAGGTCGCGACGCGATTGGCAATCATGGCCGCGTCATACACGAACAGCGGCGTTCTGGCTGCTTGTTCAACCCAATATACGGCACTGTTACTACCGATAATTAAATCTCCCTGTTGCTGAGCAAAGGGTTCGGGAATCGATCCCATTGGCTTCATGATCGCATTCCCTGTCTGATAGCGGCGCGATCGAGTTTGGCGTTCGCGTTGCGCGGCAGGGCATCATACCATTCATACGCATGCGGCTGCATGAAATTGGGCAGTTCGGCGCGCAACCGATTGCGCAGCGCATGCTCGGCCGCGCTGGTGTCTCCCTGCGCGCGTGCCGCCACGATGATCGCATGGCCCAGAACGGGATCAGCGCGGCCATAGGCAACCGCCTCGACCACTTCGCCGCCGCGCAATACGGCTTCCTCAATCTCGGTCGGGCTGATCCGATTGCCCGATGATTTAATCATCTCGTCCGCGCGTCCGATGAAGTGGAACAAGCCGTCTGCGTCCTGCATTACGGTGTCGCCCGACCATACCGCCATGCCGCCGCTGGCGCTCCACACGGGTGCTGGACGAAACCGTTCGGCCGTGCGCGCGGGGTCGCGCCAATAGCCCTGCGCAACCAAGGGCCCGGCATGGACCAGCTCGCCCGCCTCCCCGGCGGCGGCTCTGGCGCCATCGGTGCGCACGACCATGACGTCGGCAAAGGGGATTGCGCGCCCCATCGATGCCGGATGCGCCGCCACCAGTGCCGGCGGCAGATAGGTCGATCGAAACGCCTCGGTCAGGCCGTACATGGGATAAATCGCCGCCGCCGGAAAGCACGCGCGCATCCGCTCGACCATGACGGGCGTGAGCGCGCCGCCCGAATTCGTTACCCGCCGCAGCCGCGCGGCGGCCTCATCGGGCCATGCCGCCTCGGTCAGCGAGGCCCAAAGCGGCGGCACCCCGGCCAGCGTAGTGACGTCATGGCGCGCCACCGCCTTCGTCACATCGCGCGGCGTCAGATAATCGAGCGGCACAACATGAGCGCCCGCCGCCCAGCTCGAAAAAAGCTGATTCTGGCCATAGTCAAAGCTGAACGGCAGAACGCATAATGTGACGTCATCAGGCGTCAGCGCCAGGTAATGCGCCACGCTGATCGCACCGAGCCACAAATTGGCGTGGCTCAGCATCACGCCCTTGGGTCGCCCGGTCGAACCCGACGTATAAAGAATCGCCGCCAGCGCATCGGGCGCGCTGTGCGAGGGCGGCATGACGTCAATCGCCGCAGCGACGGCCTCGCCCGCCTCCCGCTCGTCGCGCACAGTGCAGCCAGCGGGCACGTCGCCGGGCGCAAGCGTGGCCGCCCGCGCACCCTGCGTCACCAGTATCGCTGCACCGCTATCCGCGAGGATATGGGCCACTTGCGCGCGCTTGAGCAGCGGGTTGATCGGCACATGGATCAACCCCGCGCGCGGGGCCGCCAGCGGCAACAGGCAAGCCGTGCGCGTTTTCGGCAGCCAACTCGCCACCCGGTCCCCGGCCCGCAGCCCGGCGCGAAGCAGCCATGCCGCCAGCGCGCCCATCGCATGCTCCAGCCCGGCATAGTCGAGCACGCCATCCCGGTCCGCGATCGCCACTGCCGCCGGATCGCCCATCGACGGCAAGCGATCAATCGGGCGGGGTATGGGATCAAGCGGGATCATGGGGCCTTGATACCGCGCGCGGCGGCCAAGAAAAGGGCCACGCTCCCCTCCGTTAGCGCGACTTGGCTTTGACGCGGCACTTCTTTAGGAAAATGCAGCATATCCGGGCAGGAAGCGCCGAGTTTAAGGGGGGCCGTGTTGAGCACCATAACCGAGACCGAGTCGATCGTGCGTGATGTGTTGCGCGATGTGCTTGGGATCAGCGCGGCGCGCGTTGCCGTGTTCGATGCCGATACCGCACTGTTCGGCGCGCTGCCCGAATTTGATTCGATTGCCGTGGCGGCTGTCCTGACCGAGCTTGAGGACCGGCTCGGCATCTTGATTGAGGATGATGAGGTTGACGGCGATCTGCTCGCAACCTTTGGTGCATTAACGCGGTTCGCCGCGGGCAAGGCGCGGCGTTGATCGCAACCTATCGCTGGGTCGGCGGCGAGGAAGCGATGCTGCGTTTTGGCAACGGGTCGGGTCCGGTGGCGATCATTTTGCCGCCGCTGTTTGAAGAGCATAACCGCACGCGGCGCCTGATGGTGGAACTGGCGCGGGCGCTGGCCGCCAGTGGGCTGAACGCCGTCATTCCTGACTTGCCGGGGCAAGGCGAAAGCATGACGCCCACCGAATATGCAACGATCGAGGCCTGGCAGGCGGCGACCGCCGCGCTGATCGCTACAGTGTCAGAGGGCGGCCCCCCGCATCTGGCGTCGCTAAGGGGCGCAGCAATCCTCGACAGCGTGCCGGGCACCGCATCGGTCTGGCGGTTCGCGCCCGTGCCGGGGCGCGCTGTGCTAAACGATCTGCGCCGGGCAGAGGCGGTGTCGGGGCGGCGGGACTGGTCGGGCTTTTCGATCGACAGCCCGCCCGCGCGATTGGTCGGAAATGCGATCAATTGGGCGCTGTATGCGGGGTTAGAAGGGCATTCGGCGCTGGGCACGCCGCCCGTGCCGCTGCGAACGTTGCGGCTGGAAAGTGACCCTGCGCTTGCCGACCGCAAGCTTGCCGGGGCACCGCTGTGGCGCCGGGCCGAGCCGGGGGATGACGCTGAACTTGCGCGGGCGCTGGCCGACGATCTGGCCGAATGGGTGCGCCATTGCGGCGGATAATCGCTTTTCGTTGCGCCGACGAAACGCTGATCGGCTCGCTTGACGCAGCGGCGGGGACCACCGGCGTGCTCATTGTGTCGGGTGGCAACGAAGTTCGGTGCGGGGCACATCGCGGGATGGCCGCGCTGGCGGCGGCGCTGGCGGCGGGCGGGGTGCCCGTGTTCCGGTTCGACCGGCGCGGGATTGGCGATTCGAGCGGCACAAATGGCGGGTTCGAAAGCGCCGCCGATGACATCATAGCGGCGGTAGCGGCGTTCCGCACATGCTGCCCCCACCTGACCCGCATAGTTGGGTTCGGCAATTGCGATGGCGCGAGTGCGCTGGCGCTATTCGGGCATGACGCCGGCCTCGACGCGCTCGTGCTCGCTAATCCGTGGGTAGTCGCGCCGGTTGACGACCTGCCCCCGGCCGCTGCAATCCGCGCGCGCTATGCCACCCGGTTGCGTGATCCCGGACTTTGGGGCAAGTTGGTGCGGGGGCGGATCAGTATCTCAGCCGGTATCAGGGGGTTGAGCCGGATATTTGGCATGCACTCTGACACCGAAGCGCCGCTCGAGAAGGGCTTTTTTGCGGGGATTGTCTCCATCCCATCCACTGTCATTATTGCAAGGGGCGATGCGACCGCCCAGACGTTTGTGGCCGCCGCAAAGCGCCGCCGCTGGCGCGGC
Organism: Sphingomonas sp.; assembly: GCA_013822915.1. Taxonomy (GTDB): domain Bacteria; phylum Pseudomonadota; class Alphaproteobacteria; order Sphingomonadales; family Sphingomonadaceae; genus Sphingomonas. The sequence goes on from PNLG01000405.1 coordinate 8,622, forward strand.
GCCATGCACATCATCGACACCGCCTCGCACAGCTTTGCCGGACCCGGGGATGCCGAAGCCCTTCTGGCGGCGGTGCGCGAGGGGGTTCGCTAACGATCAGGCCGCCGACATCGCCGCGTGCTCAAACTCGGCTTCGGCCAGGAAGCGTTCGGCATCAAGCGCCGCCATGCACCCCGTGCCCGCCGCCGTGATTGCCTGACGATAGATTTTGTCCATCACATCGCCGCACGCAAACACGCCGGGCACGCTAGTGCGGGTGGTGCCGGGCGCGACCTCGATATAGCCATCGCTGTCGAGCGTTACATGCCCGCGGAAAATCTCGGTCGCCGGGCTGTGGCCGATTGCGACAAAGCCGCCCTCGACATCAACCACCGACACATCGCCGCTCACCCGGTCGCGCAGCTCGATGCCCACCAGCCCCTCGGGCGTGCCACCGCCGACAAACTGGCTGACTTCCTTGTTCCACAGCACCGTGATCTTGGGATTGGCAAATAGGCGATCCTGCAAAATCCGTTCCGCGCGCAAACTGTCGCGCCGGTGGATCAGCGTGACGTCATCGCTGTGATTGGTGAGGTAGAGTGCTTCCTCAACCGCAGTATTGCCGCCGCCGATCACCGCGACCCTCTTACCGCGAAAGAAAAAGCCGTCGCACGTCGCACACGCGCTTACCCCCTTGCCTTTCATTGCATCTTCGCTGTCGAGCCCGAGCCACTTCGCCTGCGCGCCCGTCGCGATGATGAGCACATCGCCCTCATACACATCACCGCCATCACCGATGAGGCGGAACGGCCGGCGTGACAGATCGACATCGACAATGGTGTCATACATCAACCTTGTGCCGACATGCTCGGCCTGCGCCGACATCTCGTCCATCAGCCATGGCCCCTGAATGACATTGCGAAAGCCGGGATAGTTTTCGACATCGGTGGTCGTCATCAACTGGCCACCTGGCTGGATACCCTGCACCAATATTGGCTTCATCCCCGCGCGCGCGCCGTAAATCGCCGCCGACAGCCCGGCTGGACCGGAACCAACGATGAGCATGCGGGTGGTGTGCGTGGTGGGCATAGTCGATATCCTGTCTGAATGACGCCGGGCAAGCGCGCAGCATTGCCGCCTAACATGGGAATATCAGGGGAAAGTGCAATTGCTAATACGCGCGCCGCCCGTGCAACCGTTTCGCTGGCGCGCAAGGCCGCGGGTTCAAAGGTGGTAGCGAAGGAGGGACTTGAACCCCCGACCCCAGGATTATGATTCCCGTGCTCTAACCAGCTGAGCTACTTCGCCCCAATGGGCTCGCCGTCGCAGCGAGCGCGCCGGATAGGCGCTCGCGCCGAAGCGGTCAAGGGGTGAACATATGCCGCGACAACGGCGCCCACGGGCCGCCGCGATACCACCAGCTCGCCAGCCCCGCGATTGCAACCGGGCGCGGCGCGAAATCGGCCGCCAGCGTGTCAAGCAGCGCACGCGCCTCAGCAGGCGCCACCTTGTTCTGCACGGTCACATGCGGGCGCCACCCCACCCGGTCCTGTGGGGTTAGCAGCGGTGCAAACGCCTCCGCCAGCCGGGCCCGGATCGCCTCCAATTCAGTCGATTCGATCCGAAAGGCAACGCCGCGCCCCAGGTTCAGGAGGCCGCCAAGTCGCGCGCGCGGTGGCGGGGTCCGCTGCGTCTCTGCAACCAACCGCTGCTTGACCTCGCGCGCGACGCCTGGCGGCAAATGGTGAAGCAGCGTCAGATGCGCGGGGATGACATTACGCTCCGGCGGGAAATGCGCGCGCCGCAACCCATCGAAATAGGCAAAATCGGCGGGCGCAAACAGTGCCGAAACAATGATCGGCGCGCCAGCCTCATCAGTGCTCAAATCTCGACCTGACTGCCCAGTTCGACCACGCGGTTCGTGGGTAGCCGGAAAAACTCCATCGCGCTTTCGGCATTGCGCAACATCCACGCGAACAATTTCTCGCGCCAAATACTCATCCCCGGCTGGTCAGAGGGGAGCAGCGTCTGCCGCGACAGATAAAAACTAGTGTCCATCATCCGGAAATCGGCGCCGCAACTATGCACGCCCGCCATCGCCGACGGCACATCGGGTTCCTCGACAAAGCCATAGCGCAGGATCATGCGGTGGAAGCCGTGGCCCAAGTCCTCGATCGAGCATCGTTCCCTCTCCGGCACCATCGGCACATCGTCAATCCGGACCGTCAACAGGATGATGCGGTCATGCAGCACGCGATTATGCTTCAGATTTTGGAGCAGGGCATGCGGCACGCCCTGCGCCGTCGATGTCATGAACACCGCGGTGCCGGGCACGCGCGTCGCCGCACTGGCGGCGGAATGGATGAACACGCTCATCGGCATCGCCGTCTCGCGCATCCGCTCCACCATTAATTGCCGACCCTTGGACCAGGTTGTCAGCACGACGAAAATCGTCAGCCCCACCGCCAGCGGAAACCAGCCGCCATCGGGGATTTTGGTAAGGTTGGCGGTGAAATAAGCCCCGTCGACGATGAAGAACACGCCCAGCAGCGGCACCGCTTTCCACACTGGCCAGTCCCACAGCCTGAATACGACGATGCCGAGCAGGCAGGTATCAATCAGCATGGCCCCCGTCACCGCAACCCCATAAGCCGATGTCAGCTGCGACACGCTGCCGAACGACAGCGCCAGAATGATTACCATGGTGAGCATTGCCCAGTTGATGATCGGGACATAAATCTGCCCGACCGTGGCGGCGTTGGTGTGTTCGATCCGCAGGCGCGGCATGAAACCCAGCTGAATCGCCTGTTGCGTTACCGAAAAAGTACCCGAAATCACGGCTTGGCTCGCGATTGTTGCAGCCAGCGTCGCCAGCACGACAAGCGGCAACCTTAGCGCATCGGGCGCCATCAGGAAAAACGGATTGCTCAGTCCCGCCTCGCCCACGCGGAGCAGCAACGCCCCTTGCCCCATATAGTTCAACAAAAGCGCCGGCAGGACAAAGAACAGCCACGATACCCGGATAGGATTGCGACCGAATTGCCCCATGTCGGCATACAGTGCCTCTGCCCCCGTCACCGCCAGCACCACCGAGCCGAGCGCGAGGAACGCGCGCACCGGGTCACTGCCGAAAAACGCCAATGCATGATGGGGCGACAACGCCAGCAGAATGGCGGGCGTCTCGATAATACTCATCAGACCTAGCGCGCCGATCACGACGAAATAAATCAGCATGACGGGGCCAAAAAACATGCCGACCCGCGCGGTGCCGGTGCGCTGGATTGAAAACAACACCACCAAAATGGCGATCGCGAGCGGCACGACCCAGTCTGAAAAACCGGGGGCTGCAACCGTAATCCCCTCCACCGCGCTCAACACCGATACCGCAGGCGTAATCATCGCATCGCCATAAAATAGCGCGGTCGCCAACACACCAAGCAGGATAATGCCTGTTGACCAGCGCCGGGTCTGGGTCCGGCCCGATACCAGCGCCAAGAGCGCCAAGCTGCCGCCCGCACCGCGATTGTCGGCGCGCATGATGACGCTGATGTACTTAAAGGTCACCACAATCATCATCGACCAGAAGATCAGGCTGACCACACCCATGATGTGCAGCGCATCGGGCGCGAGCGGATGATGGCCGGTAAAGGCTTCGCGCAACGCATAAAGCGGGCTGGTGCCGATATCGCCAAACACGACCCCCATGGCGCTTACAGCAAGCGCTGTGGCACCTGACTGCTTGGCCGGAGCCGTGCCATGGGATTGGGGCATAATGGACGCTTCAGTCATCAATGATGCGGGTCACCAAAAAGGAAAAAACGAAAATTGAAATGAGCGTCCGCCATGCCGATTGAGCATCGAACCATCCAAAAGTCTGAAATAAACGCCCCGTTCCCCGAAAAAACCTTAGCACTTGCGCTGATAGCCTGCAACGGGACAATGACCGTGCGCGGCGCTATGGTGATGTATTAAACCCGTTGCGGAGAGGACGAAATGCGAGTCGGTGTTCCCAAGGAAATCAAGAACCACGAATATCGGGTGGGCCTGACCCCGCCGTCTGTCGCTGAACTGGTTCGCGCCGGGCATGATGTGGTGGTCGAAACCCGCGCCGGGATGGGCATTGATTTTGAGGACGCCGATTATGTCGAGGCGGGTGCGCGCATCGTCGCGACCGCCGCTGAAGTGTTTGCCGCCGCCGACATGATCGTAAAGGTAAAGGAACCGCAGCCGGTCGAAATCGCCATGCTGGAGGCGCGGCACACGCTGTTCACATACCTCCACCTCGCTGCGGACAAGCCGCAGGCATTGGGCCTGATGGCATCGGGGGCGACCTGCATTGCGTATGAAACGGTAACCGCGCCCGATCGCTCGCTCCCCCTGCTCAAACCGATGAGCGAAGTTGCCGGGCGCATGTCGGTGCAGGTCGGGGCGCATTATCTGGAAAAGGAACAGGGGGGACGCGGTGTCCTGCTCGGCGGAGTGCCCGGTGTGGCGCCCGCGCGCGTGGCGATTCTGGGCGGGGGTGTGTCGGGGGTGAATGCGGCGCAAATGGCGGTCGGCATGCGCGCCGATGTGACGATTTACGACATCAACAATGCCCGGCTTGCCGAACTCGACATGTTTTTCTCCAGCCAGATCAAGACCGCCTATGCGTCATCGGCGGCAATCGCGGCGGCGGTGAAGAACGCGCATCTGGTGATCGGCGCGGTGCTGGTGCCCGGTGCGGCGGCGCCAAAGCTGGTCACCCGCGAGATGTTGAAGACGATGAAGCGCGGATCGGTGCTGGTCGATATCGCGATTGATCAGGGCGGCTGTTTTGAAACCTCGCACCCGACCACGCATGACGACCCGGTGTTTGAGGTGGACGGCGTGATCCATTATTGTGTCGCCAACATGCCGGGCGCGGTCGCGCGCACATCGGCGTTTGCGCTGAACAATGCGACATTGCCGTTCGCGCTAAAGCTCGCCAATCTGGGCGCCGAGGCCGCGATGGCCGCCGACCCGCATCTGGCGAACGGGCTGAACGTGTCGGGCGGCAAAATCCGGCATCAGGCCGTGGCCGACGCGCTTGACCTGCCGATGAACTGATCCGCTGGGGAGGAATTGCCGTGGAGGATCTGCCCGATTTTCGCACCCGCGCGTCGTTGCGCGATGATTTGCGCCGTATCGGTTTGCGCGAGGGTGATACGGTTCTGGTCCATGCCGCGATGCGCAAAGTCGGGCCGATGCTCAACGGGCCGGACATTCTGGCACAGGCGATGCTCGACGTGATCGGCACCGACGGCACGGTCATGGTCTATACCAGTTGGGACAGCCTGCACTGCGATCTGCTCGATGACGCAGGGCGCGTGTTGCCCGAATGGCGCGACCATGTGCCGGGGTTCGACGCGCAGGCGTCACGCGCGGTGCGGATGAACGGCATCATCGCCGAATTTGTTCGCACTATGCCCGGTGCGCGGCGCAGCGCCAATCCCGGCGCGTCAATGTCAGCGATTGGCGGACGTGCGGATTGGATCACCGCCGACCATCCCCAGGATTATGGCTATGGGCCGGGGTCGCCGCTCGCCAAGCTGGTCGAGGCGGGTGGCCGGGTATTGATGGTCGGCGCGCCATGGGACCGGATGACGCTGGTTCATCACGCCGACCATCTCGCGAACATTCCCGATAAGCAGCTGATCAAGGTCGAAGTGCCCTTTGCAACCGACCGGGGCATGATGTGGCGGATGATCGAGGAGTTCGACACCGACGAGCCGGTGCATGCCGCACTTCCCGATGATTACATCGAACGGATCGTCACCGATTATGTCGCAACGGGCGCGGGGCGTCAGGGATTGATCGGCAGCGCTGCCTCGTTGCTGATCGACGCGCGCCCCTTTGTGCCGTTTGCCGCGCAATGGGTCGAGCGCTGGGTCGCCGCCGCAACCGCCCTTTAGCCGCGGCCGATCAGCCGCTTGGCG
>PNLG01000104.1 GCA_013822915.1 Sphingomonas sp.
CCCTGCACCGCTTCGATACACGCCGCCAGATTGGCCGACGTGCGCCGCTCTTCATCCATCACCCCGACCTTGATCGTGTGACGGGGCAGCGCCAGCAAATCCTCCACCGCGTCAAACAGGGCGTTGGTAAAGCCGCACTCCTCCGGCCCGTGCATCTTGGGCTTGACGATATAGACGCTGCCCGCGCGGCTGTTGCGCAGCGTGCCAAGGTTCTTGAGATCGTAGAGCGCAATCGTCGAAGTCATGATCGCGTCGAGAATGCCCTCGGGCGCCTCGCTGCCATCGGCGAGGTGGATCGCGGGCGTCGTCATCAGATGCCCGACATTGCGCACGAAGAGCAGCGAGCGACCGGGCAGTGTGAGGTCGCCGTATACGCGGTCAGCGTTGAGTTTGCGGGTTAGCTGCCTGCCGCCCTTCTCGAACGTTTCCTCCAAATTGCCCGTCATCAGCCCGAGCCAGTTGGCATAGGCCGCGACCTTGTCCTCGGCATCGACCGCCGCAATCGAATCCTCCAGATCGCAAATCGTGGTCAGCGCGGATTCGAGGATGACGTCGGCAATCCCCGCCGGGTCGGTGCTGCCAATGGCCGAGGCGCGATCGACCACCACTTCGATATGCAGGCCATGGTGGCGCAGCAGCAGCGAGTCACCTGCCCGCCCGACCAACTGCGCCGGATCGGCAAGCACTGGCTCACCGCCTGTAAAATCGGTCCAGCATCCGCTCGCCAGCGGCACCGCCTGATCCAGAAACGCCTTCGCCGCCGCAATCACCTGCGCGCCGCGCACCTTGTCATAGCCGCCGGGCTTTGCCGCCCCCGGCAGCGCATCGGTGCCGTAAAATGCATCATACAGGCTCCCCCAGCGCGCATTCGCCGCATTGAGCACAAAGCGTGCGTTGAGGATCGGCACGACGAGCTGTGGCCCGGCCATCGTCGCAATCTCGGCATCGACATTGGCGGTGGTGATCGTGAAGGGCGCCGGTTCGGGCACCAGATAGCCGATGTCGCGCAAAAACGCCTGATCCACCGGCTCGCCCGCCTGATAGCGCGTATCGATCGCGGCTTGCAGTGTGTCGCGCTTGGCCAACAACGCTGCATTCTCAGGCGCGAACCGGGCGAGGATGTCCGCTACCCCCTGCCACCAATTGCCCGCGTCAATGCCAAGGCCGGGCAACACCGCGCTTTCCACAAATTCGGCAAGTTCGGGGGCGACGCCCAATTCGGCGCGATCGACAACAGGCATGAATCCTCCTTGAGGTTATAACGGTCTCGGCCCGGGGAGGACCAATCCCGATTAGCCGCACACGCCCCCGCGCATCAACCCCGTTCGGACTCAATCGTGGCGGCCGCCGCTTCGACGCGGGCGAGCATGGCGGCGAATTGCGCCGATTCCTCCGCCGAAAAGCCGCCGAAAATCTGCGCCTCCAGCGCAAGCGCCTTGGGCGCGACAGCATCGTAAAGCGCCTGCCCCGCCGCGCTCAGCGACAACAGGTGCGATCGTTGGTCATCGGGATGCGGCGCACGCTTCACCAGCCCGCGCTCGACCAGCGCGATCGCCGCGCGGCTGACCATCACCTTGTCCATCTGCGTGGCTGCACCCAGCGCTTGCTGGGTCACCCCCGCCCCTTGCGCAATCACCGCGATCAGCCGCCACTGCGGGATCGAGAGGCCGAAGAGCGCCTCATAAGCCGTCGCCACCGCCGCCGACACCCGGTTCGACGCGATCGACAGGCGATAAGGGAGGAACGCGTCCAGCTTGAGTTGAGCCATTGCCCAAGGCATCGCGCAATGGCTATTCCAGTCAAGCCCGATTTTCTGCGCCCAGCCCCCGCGTCCCGCGCTGGACCCCTATCGCCAAATCGGCTATATTGTTTCAGGTGATACTAAATGAGGAGCCTTTGATGACCCCCCATGACAACCCGATGGGCCTCAACGGCTTTGAATTTGTCGAATTCACCTCGCCCGACCCGGAAGCGCTGGCCGATCTGTTCGTCAAAATGGGCTTCACGCACGTCGCCAATCACCGCTCGAAGAATGTCCGCCGTTACGCACAGGGTGACATCAACTTCCTGCTCAACATGGAAAATGCGGGCCAAGTCGCCGGTTTCCGCGACACGCACGGCCCCTCCGCCAATGCCATGGCATTCCGCGTCGCCGACGCCGCCAGGGCGGTGAAGCTTGCCGTCGAGCGCGGCGCGGTGGCGGTCGAGGGCAAGATCGGGCCGGCCGAGCTCAACATTCCGGCGATTGAGGGGATTGGCGGCGCGAACCTGTATCTCGTCGATCAACGCGGCGGCGCGACGCTCTATGACATTGATTTCGAGCCGGTTCCCGGTGCGACGCCTGACAGCAACAACGTTGGCCTGCACACGCTTGACCATCTCACCCACAATCTGATGCGCGGGCGGATGAATTATTGGGCGGATTATTACGAACGCATCTTCAACTTCCGCGAAATCCGCTTTTTCGACATTGAGGGCAAGGCGACCGCGCTGGTGAGCAAAGCAATGACCGCCCCAGATGACAAGATCCGCATCCCGCTGAACGAAAGCCAGGACGAGCACAGCCAGATCGAAGAATTCATTCGCGATTACAAGGGCGAAGGGATTCAACATATCGCGATGGCGACCGACGACATCTTTGCCACCGTCGATGCTCTGCGCGCCAATGGCATCCGCTTTCAGGACACGATCGACACTTATTTCGACCTGATCGACAAGCGCCTGCCCGGCCATGGCCATGATGTGGAGGAAATGCGCAAACGCAAAATCCTGATCGATGGCGCGCCGGAGACGGGCGGCGGGCTGTTGCTTCAGATTTTTACCGAAAACATGGTCGGCCCGATCTTTTTCGAGATTATCCAGCGAAAAGGCAATGACGGTTTCGGCGAGGGCAATTTCAAAGCCCTGTTCGAGAGCATCGAGCTCGACCAGATGCGCCGCGGCGTCATTCCGGCCGGGGGTGAAGTCGCATGACCCATCCATTCACGCTCAACCGCATCCACCATGTCGCCTATCGCTGTCGCGACGCGAAGGAGACCGTCGCTTTTTACGAACGCGTGCTTGGCATGCGCTATACCAATGCGTTTGCGGAGGATCATGTGCCGTCAACCGGCGCCTATGATCCTTACATGCACGTTTTTCTGGAGTGCGGCGGCGGCAATGTGCTGGCGTTTTTCGAACTGCCCAACCAGCCGGAAATGGGCCGTGACCCCAATACGCCCGCCTGGGTGCAGCATCTGGCGTTTGAGGTCGCCGATTTCGACACACTGATGGCGGCCAAAGCGCATATCGAGGCGCAAGGGGTCGATGTGCTTGGCCCCACCTATCACGGGATTTTCCGGTCGATCTATTTCTTTGATCCCAATGGCCACCGGCTGGAACTGGCGTGCAACATCGGCACGGCGGATCAATATGCCGAGCTCGCGCGCGTTGCCCCATTAATGCTGGAGGAATGGAGCGCGACCAAGAAAGCCCCGGCGCATGCGCAGTGGCTGCACGTCGACCCCAATCCGCCGGTATTGCCCTAACGCCGCAGCCGACCCGCTCAGGCCGCGCAGCCGATGATGCCCACCACCGGCACGATCAGGCTGTCGGCGCCCTCGCGCGCGATGGTGATCGTGCCGCCCTCCACTACGCCGCCTTGCGTCAAGTCGCCACGCCGCGCGATCGCCATTTCGATGGTGACGGTCAAGTCTCCACCCGCATAGGCGGTTTGCGCCAGAAAGCCGAAATCGCCGGGCCCCGACTGGCGCACGCGCACAAGGTCAACCAGCTTGCCCTCGGGCGCAAACCGGATGCGCGCGGGATCAGACGACGCCATCGCGATCAGCGTGCGCGTCTGGGTCGCGGTCCAGAAAAACGCTGCGCAGCCGGTTTGCGGCAAGTCCTGCTTCGGGATCGCGCCAATCGGCAAGCCATCGACCGAGCGGGGAAGCGGCTTGGACGGTTCTTGCGCTGCGGTGAGCAGGGCAATAACGATGGGGAGCAGGGCCAGTCTCATGGCGTCATCGCTAGCATAATCACCAACGCCGGGTAAGCCGCGATCGCCATCAACGTGCCGAGCGGCAACCGGTCATCGCCGCGCACGCCCCGCCCGGTCAGCGTCCAGAACAATGCCACGCCGAGACCCGCAAGTGCCGCCACAAACACGATCACCGGCAGCAACGCCCAGCCCGTCCACAGCCCGATCGCGCCCAGCAGCTTCGGGTCGCCCCCGCCCAGCCCATCACGCCCGCGCAACAGCCGATAGCCAGCGCCGATCGCCCACAGCGCGCCAAAGCCTGCCGCCCCGCCAATCAGCCGCTCGCTCATTCCCGGCGCCACGCCAAGCAGCCCGCTCGCCACCCCGCCCAGCGCGAGCACCAGTGTCAATTCGTCGGGCAACCAGAATTCGCGGGCATCAATGGCGGCAAGCGCGAGCAAAAGCCAGCCCAACACTGCCGCCGCCAAGGCCTCGCCCCCCGGCAAAGCCATAGCGGCACTTACCCCGATCAACACCGCAACCGCCTCAATCCGCCAATGGGCCGGGTCAATCGGCGCCGCACAGGTCCGGCACTTGCCGCCGCTGGCCAGCGCGCTGACCAGCGGCACCAGCTCGTGCGCGCGCAGCACCCGCCCGCACGCATCGCACGCCGACCGCCCGCGCATCACCGATCGCCCCGCTGGCCAGCGGATGACGAGCGCTGCGATAAAGCTCCCGAACACCGCCCCCAATATGCCGAGCAGCACCACGCGCCCCCAATTGGGCATCAGCGCCAGCGTGTCCGAGAAATCGTTCATCGCGCGGGCGATAGGCGATTTGTAATCCGCTGGCCACGGCCCTAAATCGCGCCGACTGCCTTTACACGCTGGAGTTGCCGCCATGAGCACCGATCCCGTCGTCATCGTCTCTTACGCCCGCACGCCGATGGGCAGTTTTCAGGGGGTGCTGGCCGGCGCCTCGGCGACCGAACTTGGGGCGGCCGCCGTGGGTGCGGCGGTCGAACGCGCCGGGCTGTCGGGCGACGCGATTGAGCGCATTTATATGGGCTGTGTACTGCCCGCCGGGCTTGGTCAGGCCCCGGCACGCCAGGCCGCGCTAAAGGCTGGGCTGCCCGACCATATCGAGGCAACGACCGTCAACAAAATGTGCGGCTCGGGGATGCAGGCGGCGATCATGGCATCCGATGCGCTGGCGGCGGGCTCGGTTGACCTGCTGATTGCAGGCGGGATGGAGAGCATGACCAACGCCCCCTATCTCTCGATGCGCCACCGCGCTGGCGCCCGCATTGGCCATGATGTGCTGAAGGATCACATGTATCTCGACGGGCTGGAGGATGCCTATGAGCCCGGCAAGCTGATGGGCAATTTTGCGGAGGACACCGCCGCCGATTATCAATTCACCCGTGCGCAGCAGGATGATTATGCGATCGCCTCACTCACCCGCGCCAAGGCCGCGCAGGATTCCGGCGCGTTCAACCGCGAGATTACGCCGGTTGCGATCATCGGCCGCAAAGGCACCGAGACGGTGGCGAAGGACGAACAGCCGCTGAAGGGTGACCCCGCTAAAATCCCGACCCTCAAACCCGCCTTTTCAAAGGACGGCACCGTGACCGCTGCCAATGCGTCGTCGATTTCGGATGGCGCTGCCGCCCTCGTCATGACCCGGCTGTCGGTGGCGGAGAAGTTCGGCCTGACCCCGATCGCCCGGATCGTCGCGACGGCGGGCCACGCCCATGCGCCTGCCCTATTCACCACCGCGCCAGTGTTTGCGATGCGCAAGGCAATGGAAAAGGCGGGCTGGTCGGCCACCGACATCGACCTGTTCGAAGTCAACGAAGCCTTTGCCGTCGTCGCGATGATCGCGATGCGCGAACTGGGGCTCAGCCATGACGTGGTCAACATCCATGGCGGCGCCTGCGCACTTGGCCACCCGATTGGCGCCAGCGGCGCGCGGATCATGGCGACCCTGCTCTCCGCCTTGCAGACGACCGGCGGCAAGCGCGGCATGGCGAGCCTGTGCATCGGCGGCGGCGAAGCAACCGCAGTGGCGGTCGAGATGATGGAGTAGGCTCGCCTAGCGCAAAGCCCCCGCGACCAGCTTGTGCAATTTCGAATGCAGGCCGTCATTGGCCGCCAGATATTCGCTACGCTCGTGCATCTTGTCGCCGCCGCGATAGTCGGTGATGTAGCCGCCCGCCTCGCGCACCAGCAGCAGGCCTGCCGCTGCGTCCCAGCGCGCCAGGCCCGATTCCCAGAACCCGTCGAACCGCCCCGCCGCCACCCACGCAAGATCAAGCGCCGCCGATCCCAGCCGCCGGATGCCCGCAACCCCCGGCGCCACTGCACCAAATATACGGCTCCATTCGGCAAAATCGCCATGCCCCAGAAACGGGATGCCGGTCGCGATCAACGCCTCTGACAAGTCACCCCGTGCCGACACGCGCAGGCGTTGATCGGTCAGCCACGCACCGCGCCCCTTCTCGGCCCAAAAGCTCTCATCGGTCAGCGGTTGATAGACGAGCGCGGCCATGGTTTCCCATTTGCCACCAGGGCGCGGTTCTTCGGCCGCAATCGAAATCGCGAAATGCGGGATGCCGTGGAGGAAATTGGTCGTGCCATCGAGCGGATCGACGACAAAGCGCGGCTTGTCGGGATTGCCCGCTACCTCGCCGCGCTCCTCCATCACAAACGCCCAATCGGGGCGGGCGTGGCTAAGTTCCTCGAAAATCGTCTGCTCGGCGCGCTTGTCGGCCATGGAGACGAAATCGGCCGGCCCCTTCCGGCTGACCTGCAGCAATTGCACCTCGTTAAAGTCACGCCGCAACCGGGGCGCGGCCTTGCGCGCGGCGCGGTCCATAATGGTGATCAGGCCGGAGTGGGAAACCATGTCAGTTACTCGTTACGATACGCCACGGATCAAGCCCGTGGCCTCGGCCTTAATCCGCACGCCGCACATAGGTCTGCTCATACACATCGACGACAATCCGCGTGCCTGCGCCGATATGCGGCGGCACCATCACGCGCACGCCATTGTCGAGCACGGCCGGCTTATAGCTTGACGAGGCGGTCTGCCCCTTCACCACCGCATCCGCCTCCACAATCATCGCTTCGATGGTGTCGGGAAGCTGCACGCTGATCGCTTCCTCATCGTAAAGCTCCATCACCACGTCCATGCCGTCCTGCAGGAACGCGGCCGCATCGCCCAGCAAATCGCGCGGCAGCGTGGTTTGTTCATAGCTTTCCTTGTCCATGAAGACGAGCATGTCGCCCTCTGGATAGAGGAACTGGAAATCCTTGGTATCGAGCCGCACGCGTTCAACCGTTTCGGCCGATCGGAACCGCACGTTATTCTTGCGGCCATCGCGCAGGTTCTTCATTTCGACCTGCATATAGGCACCGCCCTTGCCGGGCTGAGTGTGCTGGATTTTCACAGCACGCCAGATGCCACCTTCATATTCGATGATGTTGCCGGGGCGAATATCGACGCCGCTGATTTTCATGGGATGCCTGCATTGGTTGAAAGAGCGAAGGTGAGGTGCCTTAGCCGCCCTTGCCGCAACGGGCAAGCGCCGCCCCGGTTACGCGAGCACCGCCGCAAACGCTGCGATGGCGGCGGCCTCATCCCCCTGCCACACCGCGCCCGACACCGCCAGGAAATCGGCGCCCGCCGCCACCAGCGGCGCGGCATTGGCGGGCGTGATCCCGCCAATCGCGACACAGGGCAGTTCGAACAGCGTCGACCACCAGCTCAGCAGCACCGGGTCGGCGTGATGCGTCACCACTTTGGTCGTGGTCGGGTAGAAGGCGCCGAACGCCACATAATCGGCGCCTGCCTCGCCCGCTTCCATCGCCAGATGGCGGCTGGTGTGGCAGGTGACGCCAATTTGCGCCGAGGGGCCAAGCGCAGCGCGAGCCTCGCGCGCGTCACCATCGCTTTGGCCCAGATGCACGCCGTCCGCGCCGAGCCGCTTGGCGAGCGCCACGCTGTCATTCACGATGAACGCGACATCGGCATCGGCGCAAATCCGTTGCAGCGGTTCGGCGAGCCGCGCCGCCTCATGCTGGTCGACGCCTTTTACGCGAAACTGAAACGCCGCCACCGGGCCCGCCGCCAGCGCGCGGCGCAATCGGTCGGGGAACCTGCCGCCGACATCGAGCGGCGAGATCAGGTAAAGCTGGCACGGCGGTCGCCGATCATCGCGCACAAATTGCGCGGCGAAATCGGGGGAGAGCGGGCCGAGCGGGTCACCGAGCGGATGGGGGTCGTCAATCATCGCCGCTGCCTAGCCCGCCGCACCGCCGGACGCCAGCGGGTCGGCGGGCGGCATCAGATCAAAGTGCAGAACGTCGCGCCCCGTCCCCAATTTGGTATAGAGCGCCACCGCCGCTTCGTCTTCGGGGTCGGCCTGCACATAGACCACCCCTGCCTGTCGTGCCGCAGCGATCCGGTGCAGCGCGGCGATCAGCGCAGTGGCAATGCCGCGACGGCGATGGTTTTCCACCACGGCCAGATCATAGAGATATAGCTCGCTTTGCGCGCGTTCGGGCTTCGGCAGATAGTAGGCGGTCAGCCCGCCGACCACCTGCTCTGCCGCGAGCGCCACCAGCGCGACAAACCCGTCGCGCGCGAGCAAATCGGCCAGATAGGCGTCGCTCGGCAGTGCCTCGACGTAATGCTGCGGATCCTGAAACGCATCTGCAAAACACGCCATCAGCGCACGCAGCAACAGCGCATCGCCTGCGCCCAGCCGATGGATCAGGGCGTCCTCGCTCACGCCGCTTCGCCGCCGCTGACCACCGCCAGCAGGAATCCGTCCCATTTCTTGGCACCAACCGTCTGGACTGCGGTTGCGCTCAGCCGGGGCTCGGTCGCGACAAAATCGAACAGCGCACGGGTGCCGATGACGCGCGGATCGTCATTATCGGGGTCGATCACCGCGCCCTCGCGCACGACATTATCGACGAGAATCACACTGCCCGCTCGGGTCAGCCCCGCCAGCACCGCCGCCACATAGGCCGCGCCATTTTCCTTGTCCGCGTCGATGAAGACCAGATCGAACGGCCCCTCTCCCGCAGCCTGCATCGCCGTCAGCGTGTCGAGCGCCGGGCCGACCCGCACCGTCACCCGCGCCGCCAGTCCCGCGTTGGCGATGTTCGCGCGCGCGACATCGGCGTGATGCGGCTCCAGCTCCAGCGTGACCAGCGCGCCATCCTCGCCAAGCGCGCGGGCGAGCCAAATCGTCGAATAGCCGCCCAGCGTCCCAATCTCCAAAATCCGTCGCGCGCCCGCCATCCGCGCGAACAGGTGCAGCATTTTTCCCTGCGCGGCCGACACGTCGATCGGGGGCAGTCCGGCTCGCGCATTGGCGGCAAGTGCTACGGCCAGCGCCGGATCATCGCCGAGCAGCACGTCCCCGATATAATCGTCCACCGCCGCCCAGTCGGTCATGTGCTTCTCCTCAGAAATGGGCGAGGAAACCGCCGTCAACGGTGATCGTCTGCCCGGTGATATAGGATGCGGCGTCGGAGGCGAGGAACACGGCCGCCCCCGCAATCTCCACGGGTCGCCCCCACCGCCCGAGCGATGTTCGGCGTGCGAGCCAATCGCCAGTGGCCGCGTCAGCGACCATCCCGGCATTCGCCTCGGTCGCAAAAAAGCCCGGCGCGATCGCGTTGACGGTGGTTCCGTCGGGGCCAAAGTCGGCCGCAAGCGCGCGGGTGAGTGCCGCCAGCCCGCCCTTTGTCATCGTGTACACCGCCGAGCCGCTGTTGGCGATCGGGCCGGCGATCGAGGTTATGTTGATGATGCGGCCGCGCCCCGTGCCCGCCATCACGCGGGCGGCGGCGCGCGCCATCATGAGCGGTGCGACGAGATTAGCGTCGGTCAACGCACGCACACCGTCGAGATCGAAGTCGGCGAGCGGCTGGCGACCGCGCTGGCCGACATTATTGACGAGAATGTCGAGCCCATGCTGCGCAGCAATTGCTGCAACATTTTCTTCAGCATCGGGCGAGGCAACGTCAAACGCGGCCAAAGCGACGTCGCCGTCAATCTGCGCCGCTGCTGCCGCCAATCGATTGTTGTCGCGCCCGTTAAGCACCACCCGCGCACCGGCCGCCGCCAGCGCTTTCGCGATTTCAAACCCCAGACCTCGCCCCGCGCCGGTGACCAGCGCCACGCGACCGGAAAGATCGAACGGGTTCAGGCTTCCTCGCCCTTGTAAATCGCGACCAGCTTGTCGAGCATGGCGAGGGCCTCGTCACGGGGGCGCTGAAACGTGTTGCGGCCGATGATCGAGCCATTGCCACCGCCGTCGCGAATGTCGCGCGCATCCTGATACACAGCGTCCGCACCCTTGGCCGCGCCACCCGAAAACACCACGATCCGCCGCCCCGCAAAGCACGACTGCACGACATGCGCGACGCGATTGGCCTGAGTCGAGCCGTCAAACCCGGCATAGGCCTTGGCCGCGTCCTCCTGCTCGATATGGTCGGATGGCAGCTTCACCTTGATGATGTGCGCGCCGAGCAATGCCGCCATATGCGCCGCATAAGCGCCAACATCGAGCGCCAATTCACCTTTTTTAGACAGCTTGCCGCCGCGCGGATAGGACCAGATCACTGTTGCGATGCCCACCGACTTGGCCTCCGCCGACATTTGCTGAATTTCCTCCATCATGTCGAACACATCGTCGGCGCCGGGATAGATGGTAAAGCCGATCGCCGAACAGCCGAGGCGCAGCGCGTCCTCAACACTGCCCGTTACCGCCTGATTAATGCCGGTGGCCCAGCTGTTCGACGAATTGACCTTCAGGATGGTCGGGATTTGCCCGGCAAAGGTCGCCGCCCCTGCCTCGATCATGCCGAGCGGCGCGGCATAGGCCGACAGCCCGGCGTCGATCGCCAGTTCAAAATGATAATGCGGGTCATAGGCGGGCGCGTTGACCGCAAACGACCGCGCCGGGCCATGCTCAAACCCCTGATCGACCGGCAGGATGATGAGCTTGCCGGTGCCGCCCAGCCGCCCCTGCATCAAAATGCGCGCAAGATTGGCCTTCACGCCGGGATTGTCGGATTCATAATTGGCGAGAATGGCTTTCACGATCGGCGTCATTGTGGCTCCCCTGCGTTGATGCATACGAATGCTGACGCGCTGTTAGCCGCCCCGCACGCACCGGGCAATGCCGAGTTGGCGACAACGGCTTGACGCCGATAATGTTCGCGGGCACGCTTGGCATCAAATGGCGAGTTGAGGGGGATATCACGATGAAACAATTCGGGATTTTTTGCACTCTGATCGCCCTGCTCCTGGGCCAGGCGGCATTGGCAAAGGAGCCGAAGGTCGGCGAAATCGCCCCCGATTTCGAACTGACCTTGGTCGACGGCACCAAGGTCAAACTCGCCGAGTTGCGCGGGCAAGTGGTCATCATCAACTTCTGGGCGACCTGGTGCGTACCCTGCCGGACCGAGCTACCAACGCTCGACGCCTTTTATGCACTGCGCAAGGATGCAGGGCTGCGCGTCTTCGCAATCACGACGGAGGATTCATTGCCATTGTTTCAGCTGAAAAAGCTATTCGCTGCGATGAAAATCCCCGCCGTCAAGAAGCTGCGCGGCCCCTATGACGATTTGAAGGCAGTGCCGACCAATTACGTCATCGATCGCGCCGGGCGGGTGCGATACGCAAAGGCCGGGGCGTTCGACCTCGCCGATCTTAACGAGCTGATCATCCCCTTGTTGCGCGAAGCGGCGCCCGCACCGACCGGCTGAGGATCGCCGAGGCAAGAAGCGGGAGGAGTCGCCTCCCCCCGCTTCCGCATCAGTCGCGCTGGCGCAGATGCACCAACCGGTCGAGAATGGCGTTCAACCCCTCGCCCGAACTCGCCTGAACGTCGATCCGCCCGACCTTTTCGGTCACGCGCTCGAGCGCCTCAAGCTCCTTCAGGCGAAGCAGCGTCGGGCTTTCATCCATCAACCGGGCGGTGTTGAGGAGCGAGCGCGTCGCCGCGGTCTCCTCGCGCCGACGGATCAGGTTCGCCTGCGCGACCTTCTCCGCCTCCACCACCTTGTTGATCAACTCGCGCATTTCACCCGGCAAAATCACGTCCTTGATGCCAAGTTCGGCAACAATCACGCCAATATCGCCAAGCTCGCGCCGGACATGCTCGGTGATCTGCGTATCGACCGTCACCCGGTCGTTCAGCACTTCGTCGAGTGTCCGCCCGCCCACGGCCTCACGCACCGCGAACTGGACAAGCTTGTAGATGTGCGCCGCATAGTCCGGCACGCCAAGCGCCGCCCGCTCCACATCCGTCACCTGCGTGAAGCAGGTGAGCGTGACCCGGAGCGAGATGCGATCGCGCGTCAGGATTTCCTGAGCCGTCACCTCCAGCGGCAAGGGCCGCGTGTCGAACGTCTTGGCAGTAACCTTGCGACCCACCGACCAGTATCCATATCGACCCGGCCCCAGCGTTTCCGCCAGTTCGCCGTCAAAAAAGACGACCGCCGCATTGGCTTCGGCCACCGACACCGCCACGATCGCCTGCGACGCCGCATGGGCACCGCCGCCGACCTTTTCGAGCGCAATCAACTGCGCCCGCGTGAGCCGCGCCGTCGCCTCGACATCGAAGCGTTCGACCCGCACTGCCTTAAGCACGCGCCAGACATAAACCGTCTGGCCCGGCCGCACGACAAGAGTCGCCACGTCATCCTGATAGACGACCGCAACTTCACCCTCGCGCACGTGCACGATTTCGAAATATTCTGCCGCGACATCGGGGCGCCGTTTCGCAATCAGCTCAGCCCAAGGCAAGTTAAACGCACCTTCGGCAAAGTCGATTTCGATATGCGCACGGTTCCAGAAATCCCAAAGTCGGTAACGACCGGGATCGAACATCTTGATGAAGCGGCCATCCTTGATGAGGAGGCCGCGCTGGTTTTCAGCAATGACAATGTTCTTCAGCATTACTGCAGCCCTCCTCTTACATCGCGAGGCACAATTGCCTCGCGAAGGGACGGGCTGCTACGCCGATTTTGTGACAATTGAAAGTCACTTGCTAAAATATTTGCGGTATAAAGAATTATTTATATCGCGCTCTTCGTATCAAATGCGAAGGTTGGCCGACGGCACATTCCCGGATTGCGCGGCGGTCCGGCGATTAAGGCAGCACCTCCAGCCGTTTTGCCGCGCCCGCAGCGACCCGGGGCATGCCCGGATTCTGGGGGGCGCGACGCCCGGCTGGGCAGTGGCACCGATATCCTCGCCGGCACAGGGCCGGTAATCTGGCGGCGCAGAAGCGGGGCACGCCCCGCATCATTGCCTGAATGCCCCGTCGGCCTCCCCGATTTGGAAGGCTTGCAAAGGCCTGTTTGGGCGGGAATCGAACCCGCGACACGTAGATTAACAGTCTACTGCTCTATCCAACTGAGCTACCAATGACGGAATCGAACCGTCGAGCTTGCACCCAAAGCAAGTGCCACCCTGGCATGGTGGAAATCCGTCATGGAACACGGGTTGGCACCGCCGACCGCGCCCGCCGGGACTCAAGAGCCCGAACGAAATGACGAAATCCGTCGGCGCCGATAGCGGCGGGCTCCGCCAATGTAAAGCGCGATCAGCGCGACAGCGCAGCGACGCCGGGCAATAGCTTGCCCTCCATCCATTCCAGAAACGCGCCGCCCGCGGTTGAGACAAAGCTGAACTGATCGCCAACACGCGCCTGGTTCAGCGCCGCCACCGTATCGCCACCGCCCGCCACCGACACCAGCGACCCCTCGCTCGTCAGCGCCGCGGCGGTGCGCGCGAGTGCCACGGTCGCGGTGTCAAACGGCGGTGTCTCAAACGCGCCGAGCGGCCCGTTCCACACCAAAGTGCGGCAGGTTTTCAGGGCATCGGCCAGCGCCTCTACCGCTGCCGGGCCAATGTCGAGGATCATCTCGTCCGCCCCGACTTCATGGACGTTGCAGGTGCGCAACGACGGCGGGTTCGCGGCAAACTCCTTCGCCACCACCACGTCATACGGCAGATGGATGGTGCAGTTCGCCGCCTCTGCTGCGGCGAAAATGGCATCTGCTGTGCCGGTCAGCTCATGTTCGCACAGTGATTTGCCCACCGCCACGCCGCGCGCGGCGAGAAAGGTATTCGCCATCCCGCCGCCGATGATCAGGTGGTCGACGCGCGCGACCAGGTGGCGCAGCACGTCGAGCTTGGTCGACACCTTTGCCCCGCCCACCACCGCAGCCACCGGATGCTCGGGGTTGCCGAGCGCCCGGTCGAGCGCGTCGAGTTCCGCCTCCATCGCGCGCCCGGCAAAGGCGGGAAGGG
>PNLG01000361.1 GCA_013822915.1 Sphingomonas sp.
GACCGGTGAGCCGGAGCGCGTCGACCTGCACATCACGGTGCCGCGCGGGCTGTCGGCGCCGTCCAATGGCGTGTTGCTTGGCACCGACCGGCTGAGCGGCGGTCGCACCACCTGGAACTGGCGCGTCAAGCGGCCCAACACTTATGCGATTGCCATCAATGTCGGTCCCTATCAATCGCTGAGCGGCAATTACAAAAGCCGGTTTGGCAACACCGTGCCGATGATGTTCTGGCATCTGCCGGGGCAAAAGGCGCAGGCAGAAGGGTTGTTCGCCGAATTTGCGCCGACGTTAGACTTTTTCGAAAGCACGATCGGTCCCTATCCCTTTGGAACCGAAAAGCTGGGCGTGGTTGAAACCCCCTATCTCGGCATGGAGCATCAGACGATCAACGCTTATGGCAATCGCTATGCCAAGGCGGCAGAGGGGTTTGACTGGCTGTTCCACCACGAACTCGCGCATGAATGGTTCGGCAATCAGATGACGGCGGCTGATTGGGACGATTACTGGCTGCATGAGGGGTTCGCGCAATATATGCAGCCGCTTTACGGCCGCTGGCGCGAGGGTGAGGCGCGCTATGCCGCGATGATGGATGCGCAGCGCAGCCGGATCATCAACGGTGCGCCCGTGATTTCGGGCCTCAGCCGCACCGAGGAAGAGGTTTATGAACAGGCCAAGGGCGGCCCCGCGACCGACATTTATTACAAGGGCGCGTGGATGCTCCACACGCTGCGCTGGCTGATCGGCGACAAGGCGTTTTTCGCAAGCGCACGGCGGCTGGTTTACGGGCGCACCGACCCGAAGCCGGGCAATTTTGCCCCGCGCTTTGCGAGCACGACCGAGTTTGAGCGGATCGTGGCGGAGGAAAGCGGGCGCGACCTGCGCTGGTTCTTCGACACTTATCTGCGGCAGGCAGCACTCCCCGAACTGGTGGCCACACCCCGCCCCGGCGGGCTGATGCTCGCGTGGAAAAACGCCAAGCCCTTTCCGATGCCGGTCGAGGTGCAGGTCGACGAGCAGATGGTTCGCGTCGAGATGGCGGACGGCGCCGGATCGGTCGATGTCCCCGACAGCGCGCATGTCGTGCTCGACCCGCAGGCCCGCATCCTGCGCCGGTCGCTGGCAGTGGAGGCGGCCCAGGCCTGGCAACGGCGCGGCGGGCAGTGATGGGGTTGCCCCGATCCAAGGGGTGACGCGCTGGCCCCTGCCGCCTATATGTCGGCCATGCCGCCGCGCGCCAAAATCTGTGGCCTGTCCACGCCGGAGACGATCGACGCTGCGGTCCGCCACGGCGCGAGCCATATCGGGCTGATGTTTTTCGCACCCTCCCCCCGCCATCTGGGTTTTGCCGATGCCTCCCGGCTGAGCGCGCTGATCCCCGGCCATGTCGCGCGCGTCGGCGTGTTTGTGGACCCCGATGATGCGCTGATCGATCAGGCGATTGCCGCGGGCGGGCTGACCGTGCTGCAACTGCACAGCACGGCCCCTGCGCGCGCAGCGGCGTTGGGCGCGCGCACCGGGCTGGAGATTTGGAGCGCGGTGGCGGTGCGCGAGCGGCGCGATCTGGACGCTGCCGCATCCTATGTCGGCGCGGCCGATCGCATCCTGTATGACGCCAAGACGCCCGATGGCGCGCTGCTCCCCGGCGGGATGGGGGTGCGGTTTGATTGGGAATTGCTGCGCGGGTTTGCCCATCCGCTCCCCTGGGCGCTGTCGGGCGGGTTGACGGCGGACAATGTCGGGGCAGCAGTGGCGGCGACGGGTGCCAGCCTCGTCGATGCATCATCGGGGCTGGAAACCGCGCCCGGTATCAAGGATGTGGACAAGATCGCCGCATTCCTTCAAGCGCTCTCTCACTTATGAACCATCCCAATTCCCTTCACGCGCAGCCGCCCGCGCTGGCGAACAGCCTGCGCCAGCAGCCTGACTCGCGCGGCCATTTCGGCGAATTTGGCGGGCGCTATGTCGCCGAAACGCTGATGCCGCTCGTCCTCGCGCTGGAGGCGGAATATCGCCGGGCAAAGGCCGATCCGGCGTTTCAGGCGCAGTTTGACGACCTGCTCGAACATTATGTCGGCCGCCCCAGCCCGCTTTATTTCGCCGAGCGATTGACGGAGGATGTGCGCAAGGCGGCCCCCAAAGGCATGGGCGCGCAAATCTGGTTCAAGCGCGACGAGCTGAACCACACTGGCGCGCACAAGATCAACAATTGCATCGGGCAAATCCTGCTCGCGATCCGCATGGGCAAGACGCGGATCATTGCAGAAACGGGCGCGGGCCAGCACGGCGTCGCCACCGCCACCGTCTGCGCGCGCTTTGGCCTTCCCTGCGTCATTTACATGGGCGCCCGCGATATCGAGCGGCAACAGCCCAACGTGTTCCGCATGAAGCTGCTCGGGGCCGAAGTCCGCCCGGTGACGAGCGGGGCGGCGACACTGAAAGACGCGATGAACGAAGGCCTGCGCGATTGGGTCGCCAATGTCCACGACACCTTCTACATCATCGGCACCGCCGCCGGGCCGCACCCCTATCCCGAACTCGTCCGCGATTTCCAGAGCGTGATCGGCAGGGAGGCGCGCGCGCAGATGTTGACGCGAACCGGGCGCCTGCCCGATTTGCTGGTGGCAGCGATTGGCGGCGGATCGAATGCGATCGGGCTGTTCCACCCGTTCCTCGATGATGCGGGGGTGAAAATGCTCGGCGTCGAGGCGGCGGGGCATGGGCTGGACCAGCAACATGCCGCCTCGCTGGCCGGTGGATCGCCCGGCGTGCTCCACGGCAACAAAACCTATCTGCTGCAGGATGACGACGGCCAGATCACCGAGGCACATTCGATTTCCGCCGGGCTCGACTATCCCGGCATCGGGCCCGAACATGCGTGGCTGCGCGACATTGGCCGGGTGGAGTATGCCAGCGCGACCGATGGCGAGGCGCTCGACGCGTTCCAGCTGCTGTGCCGGACTGAGGGCATCATCCCCGCGCTGGAACCGAGCCACGCCATCGCAGCGGTTGCGAAAATCGCGCCGACGATGGGCCGCGACCAGATCATCCTGGCGAACCTGTGCGGGCGCGGCGACAAGGATATATTCACCGTCGCCGAGGCGCTGGGGACGGCGCTGTGAATTGCGCTGACCCTACCCCAAGCCGTCATGCTGAACTCGTTTCAGCATCCACAGCGCCGCAACCCGGGCCATCGCGAATGGAGAAGTGGACCCTGAACCAAGTTCAGGGTGACATTTGGGTTGATGAGCGGCGCGGCGACAAGGATATCTTCACCGTCGCCGAGGCGCTGGGGACGGCGCTGTGAGCAAGTCAACGATGAGAAAGAGCCGCCGAACCGATTCGCTGAACCAAATGTTCCATTTTCGTTCCAATTTGTCAAGATGAATCGTCTCTCCGCCAGCTTCCCCGCCAACCGCGCCGCGCTCGTCACCTTTGTGACAGCGGGGGACGGCCCCACGGCTGCGATCCTCGACGCGCTCGTCGGGGGCGGAGCCGACGTGATCGAGCTCGGCATGCCGTTTACCGATCCGATGGCCGATGGCCCGGCGATTCAGGCGGCGAACCTGCGCAGCCTGGCGGCGGGCACCACCACCGCCGACATCCTGCAAATCGCTGCCGATTTCCGTGCGCGTCACCCCAAAGTCCCGCTGGTGCTGATGGGTTATGCCAATCCGATGCTGCGGCGCGGCGCGGGTTGGTTCGCCGATCAGTGCGCCAAGGTCGGAGTCGATGGCGTGATCTGCGTCGACCTCCCGCCCGAGGAGGACGAACTCGCCGCCGCCCTGCGCGCGATGGGTGTCGCGCCGATCCGCCTTGCCACCCCCACCACCGATGCGGCGCGCCTGCCCGCCGTGTTGGACGGCGCGAGCGGGTTCCTCTATTACGTCTCGGTCGCCGGGATCACCGGGCTGCAACAGGCAGCGCAAGCGAGCATCGAGGCCGCCGTCGCCCGGCTAAAGTCATTCACCACCCTCCCCGTCGCGGTCGGCTTTGGCGTGCGCACGCCCGAACAGGCAGGCGCCATCGCGCGGGTGGCGGACGGAGTCGTTGTCGGCTCGGCGATTGTCGAGATCATCGCGCAGCACGGCGCCGAAGCGCCCACCCCGGTGCGCGACTATGTCGCCACGTTAAAGGCAGCGATTGTCGCCGCCGCACAGGAAGCAGCAGAGGAAATCGCATGAGCTGGCTGTCCCGGGTCCGCAACGCGCTATCGCTGGTGGTGCCGACCACCAAGGATACGCCCGACAACCTTTGGCACAAGTGCAAGGGGTGTGGGCAGTTGGTGTTCGTAAAGGAACTGGCCGACCACCTCCATGTCTGCCCGCATTGCGACCATCATGAGCGGATCGGCCCGAAACAGCGCTTTGGCCAGATTTTTGACGATGGCCGTTACACATTGTTACCGCCGCCGCGGGTCGCCGAAGACCCGCTGAAGTTTCGCGATACCAAACGCTATGGCGACCGGATCAAGGCGGCCCGCGCCGCGACGGGCGAGCCCGATGCCCTGCTCAACGCGCGCGGGATGATCGGCGGGCGCAAGGCGGTGGTCGGCGTGCAGGATTTCGGCTTCATGGGCGGGTCGATGGGACAAGCAGTGGGTGAAGCGTTCGTCACCGGCGTAAAGGCCGCGATTGCGGACCAGGCACCCTATATCATCTTCACTGCGGCCGGCGGCGCGCGGATGCAGGAAGGCATTCTCTCGCTGATGCAAATGCCCCGCGCGACCGTTGCCATCCAGATGCTGCACGATGTGGGTCTGCCCTATCTGGTTGTGCTCACCGATCCGACGACGGGCGGCGTGACGGCCAGCTATGCAATGCTCGGCGACGTGCAAATTGCCGAACCCGGCGCGCTGATCGGTTTTGCCGGGCAGCGGGTGATCGAACAGACGATCCGCGAAAAACTGCCCGATGGGTTTCAGCGAGCGGAGTATCTGCTTGACCATGGCATGATCGACATGGTGACGCATCGCCGCGACTTGCGGGCGACGTTGGCCAAGCTCGTTGATTTCCTCGGCGCAAAGGTTGCGGCCTGAAACTCGTTCTGATCCACGCACTGATCGCGGCACTGCTCGGCTGATGCCCGACCACGCCCGCTCCTCAACCCCTGCGGTTCAGGCTCAGCTCGACCGGCTATGGGCGTTGTCGCCGGGTGCAGACGTGCTTGGGCTGGAGCGGATTACCCGGCTGCTGGCGCGGGTGGGCGATCCGCACCGCTCGCTGCCACCGGTGCTGCATGTCGCGGGCACCAATGGCAAGGGATCGACCTGCGCATTCCTGCGCGCGGCGATTGAGGCGGCGGGGCTGACGGCGCATGTCTATACCAGCCCGCATCTGGTGCGGTTCAACGAACGGATCAGGCTGGGTGGGCGGCTGGTTGAGGATGACGCGCTGGCCACATTGCTGGCCGAAGTGCTCGACGCAGGCGGCGATATTGGCGCGAGTTTCTTCGAAGTCACCACTGCTGCCGCGTTCCTTGCGTTCGCGCGAACCCCCGCCGATACGTGCATCGTCGAGGTGGGGCTGGGCGGGCGGCTTGATGCAACCAATGTCATCCCCCGCCCCCTTGCAACCGGCATCGCGCAACTGGGGATCGATCACCAAAGTTTCCTCGGCAACACGATCGAGGAGATTGCCGGGGAGAAAGCGGGGATTGCCAAGCGCGGCGCGCCGATGCTCACCATGCGCTACCCGCCAACCATCGCCGCGCGGGTGCAGCACGTCGCAGCGATGGCGGGCGTGCAACCGCAAGCATTGGGCAGCGGTTGGCAGCTCAAGATCGGCGCCACGCTGCTCTATGAAGATGCGCGCGGTAGCGTTGAGACGGCGCTCCCCCGGCTGGCGGGACCGCATCAGGCCGGAAATCTGGGACTCGCGATCGCGATGCTGCGACATCAGCATGAATTGACCATCCCGCTTGCCGCCTATCGCGCGGCGGCGGAATGGGCCGAATGGCCTGCCCGGATGCAATTGCTCGCGCACGGGCCGCTGACCGCGATACTGCCACCGGGCAGCGCGCTGTGGCTTGATGGCGGGCATAATGCGGCGGCTGCCTCCTCGGTCAGCATCGAACTGCGCATGCGCAGCGTCGGGCGACCGGTTCATCTGATATTGGGTATGCTCGCCAATAAAGACCCGCGCGGCCTGCTCGCCCCGTTTGCCCCATTCGCGCGCACAGTTCAGGCAGTGCCCATCGCCGACCATGCGCACCACGCCCCTGCCGCGCTCGCTCGGCTCGCCACCGATCTTGGCGTAGCGGGGAGCGAAGCCGCTGACGTCACCACCGCGCTGGCCGCCATCGCCGCGCGCGCCGACCCCGCGACGCCGCCGGTGGTGCTCATTCTCGGCTCGCTCTATCTGGCAGGCGACGTGCTGGCGCAAAATGGCGACATCCCGGTGTAGTTATTGCAATTGACTCTCAATAGCTGAAATGCCACAGCGGGCTCCTGAACCGGAGAATGATTGTGCGCCCCCTTTTCACCCCCGCGCTGCTGCCTGATCCCATGCCGACAGCGATGGGCGCGCAGCTCCTATTGCTCGCCATCCGACGGACCATCACCCAAGGGCCACACGACCCCGGCATCGAGCGCCAATTCGAAGTGAACTTTGGTCGGGGGTATCGCCGCCCGCTGGTCCTCGTGCGCGTTCTGGTCAGCGAAATTCGCGCGGCTGCATGCACCAGCGTGACGATTGCGCCGTGCTGCTGCACCCGGATGACCCCTGCCGAAGCCGCGATACTTGCCGCAACCACCCGGATCAGCACATCGCCCGATGCCGCGCGCCTATTAATCGCCGATGTGCTCGCCAACCGCCATCCCGAGCGCGTGCTCGTCAGCCTCTCCGCTGTGGTAGAGGGTTTTGCCGATGCCGGGCACCCGATTGGCGGGTGGCGCTAACGCTGCGCGCGCAATTCCCGCAGCGTTTCGGTTGCCCAGCGATACATCTCCGCATCGGCCGCGCGCTGTAGACGATCGAGCCGTTTCATCCGGCCCTCCACCTCCTCCAGCACGGCCAGCGCGCGACAGCGATCGCCCTGGTCGAGCAGCAACGCGGCATAGCGGCACCGCGCCTGCTCCCCCGGCACCCGGGTGACGATATCGGCGTAGATGCCGAGTGCGGCCTGCGGCTCGCCCAGCTCGGTCAGCACCCGCGCGCGCAACAACGCCAATCGGTCGCGGTCGCTCTGCGTGGACGGCGCCGCGATCTTGTCCAGCACGCCGAGCGCCTCGCCGCTCGCACCCGTCTCAAACAGCGCTTGCGCCAGTTTCTCCTGCGTGCGGGCGTCGGGGCCGGGCATCCGCGTCAGCGCATCGCGGTAATGGGTCACCGCCTCGTCATGCCGGCCCAACGCGCACAACGCATCGGCGAGCCCGACCTGATTGGCGATCGTATCGGCAAGGTTCAGCGCGTCGCGCGCCCGGCGCAGTTCGCGTTCGGGGTCAAGCCGCGCCTCAACCTGCGCCCGCACGGTGCGGACGTGGCGATTGCCCCGAAACCGCGGCAACAACTCAACCAGGACATAAGCGATCGTGCTGGCCCCCGGCAGGAACACCAGCGCCATGACCCACGCCGGGTTGCGGCCGTTGCGGATGACGTCGACCACACAGGCAACCTGAATGGCGAGGATGACGAAGTAGAGGATCATCGCTCGGCCTGCTCCGTCCCCCTGCCCGCGCTGCCGATCGACTGATCGACCAGCCCCGTGCGGCTCATCCACCAAAACAGGATCAGGCCGGGAAAGGCGATGATCGTGGTCAGCCAATAAAAGTTGATATAGCCAAATTGCTCAACCAGCGCACCCGCCGTCGTCGCCGTCAGCAACCGGCCGACCACGCTCGATGCCGCTGAAATCAGCGCATATTGCGATGCGGTGAAGCGCAAATCACACAGCGCCGCGAAATAGGCGACCACGGTGACCCCACCGATACCGCTCGCGATATTTTCAAACGCGATCGCCGCCGACAGGCCAGCCACGCTGTGCCCGGCACTCGCCAGCACCGCAAAGCTGGCGTTGGAAATCGCCATCAGCGCAAGGCTGAGCAACACTGACCGCTTCATGCCGAGCGCCGCGTAAAGCCATCCGCCCAGAAATATTCCGATCAGATACGCCCAAAAGCCAATGCCGACATCGTAAATCGCAATCTCGTCATTGCTGAACCCCAGATCGTTGAGCAGCAACCGCAGCACAATCTGGCCCAGCGTATCGCCAATCTTATGGATCAGGATGAAGATCAGCACGATAATCGCCCCGCGCCGCGCGAAAAATTCGATGAACGGCCCGATGATCGAATTGGCGATTTCCGCCACGCCCCGCCGCGCTGCAGCTTCGCGGTGACGTACCGGCTCGCCCACGATCAGCCCGGTCAGCATGGCCGGCAGCGCAAAGGCGGCGCACGCCAGATACGCCCCGCTCCACCCGATCCGCGCCGCCAGGACCAGCGCAAGCGCTCCAGCCGCGACCGACCCGATGCGCCAGCCATATTGGGTCATCCCCGACCCGACACCCAGCTGATAGGGTTTGAGGGTTTCGATGCGATAGGCGTCGATCACAATGTCGAACGTCGCGCCAGCAAAGCCGACCAGGATCGCCGCCATCACCGTCGCGCCAATATCGGCCTTGGGATCAACCAGCGCGAGATTGGCGACGGCGGCCATCACCAAAACCCCGGCAAAGATCAGCCACGACACGCGCTGGCCGAGTTGATGAAGCACCGGGATACGCACCCCGTCGACCATCCACGCCCAAAGCGGCTTCATATTGTAAACCAGAAAACCCAGCGTGAACGCGGTGATCGTCTTTTTGTCGATCCCGTCTTGCGCCAGGCGGCTGGTCAGCGTCGCGCCGATCATCGCATAGGGAAAACCCGATGAAATACCGAGGAAAAATGCCGCCAGCGGGCCTTGCTCGACATACGGGCGCACCCCGTCAAGCCAGTTCCCCTTGCCCGTCGCCCTCATCTTCTGCTTGCTCCCGCCGCCATTTGCGCCAACACTAGCTGCAAAATGGGAGAAGGACAGCCATGAACGCGCCGATCCTTAATGCCTTGCGCCCGTCGACGGGCCAGCTGGCGCTTGCCGATTTGCTGGCGCGCGGCGGCACCCGGCCCCGCGCCGGCATCACCCATGTCGAAGCGCGCGCCTATACGTGTCCCGACCGCCATGGCGCCGAACAGCGCGCCATTTTCGCCAAAAGCCCGCTCGTCATTGCCCCGTCCGCGTTGCTGCCCGCGCCCGACATGGCGGTGCCGCACGACGGCTTTGGCAAGCCGCTGCTGATCGCGCGCGATGCGGGCGGCCAAGCGCATGTGTTTCTGAACGTCTGCCAGCACCGCGGCACGCGGCTGGTGGAGGGGGATGAGGCCGTCTGCGCGGCACGCCTCATCTGCCCTTATCATGCGTGGAGCTATGCGCTTGACGGCACGCTCACCGCACTCCCCCGGCCCGATAGCTTCCCTGGGCTCGACAAGGCCGAATTCGCGCTGAAGCGGCTTCCAACCGTGGAGGCGGGTGGGCTCATTTGGTTCGCGTTTGATGAAACGGCCGATTTTGGTGACGCGCGGATATTGGGCAATGATTTCGAGGCGTTTGGCTTGGCACAGCAACATCTGTTCCGGCGACGCACTCACCGGGTTGCCGCCAATTGGAAGCTCATCATGGACGCCTTCCTCGAAAGCTATCATGTCCAGCGGCTCCACGCAGGCACCATCGGCAAATTCTTCCGCGACGGCGTCGTGACTGCCGACAGCATCGGCCCGCATCAGCGATCCGCCGTTGGCCGCGCGGCAGACCTGATTGCAGCGGCGCAGGGCGACTGGCCGCAATTGCGGGCGGCGATTACCTTTACCTATCAGATGTTTCCCGGCACGGTCCTGATCGTCAGCCCGGATTATATCAACCTGATGGTGCTGATGCCGCAAGCCGCCAACGCAGTGCTGGTAGAGGATTTCATGCTGATCCCCGAACCGCCCGCCACCGACAAGGCGCGTGATCATTGGGAGCGGAGCTGGGCGCTGCTCGATGGTGCGGTGTTTGCGGGCGAGGACTTCCGTGCCGCCGAACTCGGGCAACAGGGGCTGTCATCGGGCGCGATCGAGCGGGTGACTCTGGGCACGCTGGAGGCGGGCATCCGCCAGTTTCACGACGCGGTCGAGGCGCGCCTTTAGCGCTGATGCGCAAAATTGTTGCGAACCCCCGGTCGATCCTGTGTATCACCGCGCGATGAGCGCGTCCCCCGCCCCCGTCATGCCGCCACCCGGCCACCGCATTGCCAAGCTGCTGGCCCGCGCTGGCATTGCCTCGCGGCGCGAGATTGAGCGGATGATCGCCGATGGCCGCGTCGCCATCGACGGGCGCGTGGTCGAAACCCCCGCCACAATCCTGCCGTCGCTGCGCGGGGTGACGGTTGACGGCAGTCCGGTGGAGGAGCCCGAGGCCGCGCGCCTGTTCCTCTATCACAAGCCCAGCGGCCTGTTGGTGACGGAGCGCGATCCGGCGGGGCGGCGGACGATCTACGATCAGCTCCCACGCGATTTGCCGCGGCTGATACCGGTCGGGCGGCTCGACCTCAATACCGAGGGGTTGCTGCTGCTCACCACTGACGGCGCGTTGAAGCGGCAGTTGGAATTGCCCGCGACTGGCGTGCAACGGGCCTATCGGGCCCGCGCCTATGGGCAGGTCAGTCAGGCGCAGCTCGAAGCGCTGATCGACGGGGTGGAAATCGAAGGCGTGCGCTACGGCGCGATCGACGCCAATCTCGAGCGGCGCACCGGCGCCAATGTGTGGGTCGAAATGATCCTGACCGAGGGCAAGAATCGCGAAGTGCGCCGCGTGCTCGAACATCTCGGCTTGCGTGTATCGCGGCTGATCCGCACGCGATACGGCCCGTTCCTGCTCGGCGATCTGAAGCCCGGTGAGATCGGCGAAGTCCGCGCGCAGGATGTGGCGCAGTTTCGCCGGGACCCAACCAAAGTGCCGCCCGTTGCGCGCGCCGACGCCCCGTCCCGCCCCGGCACTCCCGCGCGAGCGCGCACGCCTGCCGCCGCCGAACTCGCCCGTGCGCCGCAAAAGCTGACGCAAAAGCCGCCGAAAAAATCCCCCCCCCGCAAACAGCCCAGTCGCCCTGGCGATGCCACCCCGCCGCCGAAGTCCGAACGCCCGACCGAGCGCAAGCGACAGTCCCCGCTTGCGACGCCAGGGGCACGCTCATCCCGCGCCAAGCGTAGCCGCCGCCCCAGCGACGCGCGACCATCACGTCCTAGATCCTGATGCGGGTTATCGCGGGCAAATGGCGCGGACGCCCGTTGGTCGCGCCCAAGGGGGACACAACCCGCCCGACGGCCGACCGCACGCGCGAGGCGCTTTTTTCAATGTTAACCAGCCGATTGGGCAGCTTTGAAGGATTGTCTGTGGCGGATTTGTTTGCTGGCTCCGGCGCGCTCGGGATCGAGGCGCTGTCGCGCGGCGCAGCCTCATGCCTTTTTGTGGAGCAGGATCGGGGAGCACTCGATGCGTTGGGCACCAATCTCGCGCGACTTGGCGTAGTGGGTGACGTGCGGTCGACGTCGGTGCTCGCGCTTGGTCCGGCGGTAGCGCCGGTTGACGTCATGATGCTCGATCCGCCCTATGCCAGCGGCGCTGCGGCAGTCGCGATCGACAAACTCAACCGGTTGGGCTGGATCAGCGATGCGACGTGGATCAGTGTGGAAACCGCCGCGACCGAGGAAATCGCAATCGCGGGCTTTGCAACCGACACCAGCCGCACGCACGGCAAGGCGAGGATCACCTTGCTGCGACGTGCGGCCTGAGGGGGGTCGGTTCGTTACGCGCTTACTGGAGCAGCTGGAGCACGCCCTGCTGGCTCTGGTTCGCCTGGGCGAGCAGAGCGTTCGACGCCTGAGACAGGATCTGCGCGCGGGCCAGTTCGGTTGTTTCGGTTGAGAAATCAACGTCTTCGATTCGGCTGCGCGCGTCGGTCAGGTTCGCAACACTCGACGTCAGGTTGTTAACGACCGACTGAAGACGGCTTTGACCTGCACCCAGCGTCGCGCGCGTGGTGTTGACCGCCGCAATCGCGGCATCAAGCGTGGCGAGCCCGGCGTTCGCGCCAGCGGCTGTGCTGAGGTCGGTCGCAATCGCCGCCGCCAGGTCGAGACCGCCAAAGTTCAGCGTCACCGTATCGCCCGCCGATGACGAGGTCTGGATATCGATCGCGGCCGCCGCCGTATCGAGCAACAGCACGCCATTGAAGTTGGTGCGCGTCTGAATATCCGTGATCTGCGCGGTGAGTTCGGTGACTTCCGCTTGCAGGTTTGTACGGTCGCCATCGCTATAGGTGCCCGAAGCCGATTGAACGGCAAGTTCGCGCAGCCGCTGCAGGATGTTCGACACTTCGCCCAGCGCACCGTCAGCGGTCTGCGACAGCGCGATGCCGTCGTTTGCGTTTCGGATGGCCTGAGTCTGGCCCCGGATCTGCGCGGTGAAATTCGATGAAATGGCAAGACCGGCAGCATCGTCCTTAGCCGAGTTGATCCGCTTGCCAGTCGACAGCCGTTCGATGCTGTTCGAGAGCGCGTTGTTTGCGCGGTTATTTGCGTTTGTCGCCCGAAGTGCGGCGACGTTTGTACCAATGACGACCATTTGACACCCCCAAGTGATAAGACGATCAAGTCGATCGCCTTTATGGTGACTTAACTATCATCGGTTTTGGTAAAGAAGCGATTAACGCTGTTTGCTCATTCAAAAATGAGACAAAAATACTGCATTTTCAAGCTGTTCCTGCGGCTCGCGCGATCGAGAGGAACAACCAGTATAACCCGCCTGCCAGCGCCATGACCGCAGGCAGGGTCAAAATCCACGCCAGCGCCATATTGCGGATCGTCGCCGCCTGCAACCCCGCGCCGCTTGCAACCGTTGCACCGGCGACGCCCGATGACAGGATATGCGTGGTCGACACCGGCAAGCCAAAGCGATCCGCAAGCAGGATTGTCGTCGCCGCCATCAGTTCAGCGGAGGCGCCCATACCATAGGTCATGTGCGTCTTGCCGATCTTCTCACCGACTGTCACGACAATGCGTTTCCACCCCACCATCGTGCCAAGTCCGAGCGCAATCGCAACGGCAATCTTCACCCAATCGGGAATGAAGCGGGTCGCCCCCTCCAGCCCCTTTTGATAGCTTTCCACCGCATTGCGATCGGCATCGTCAAAGATCGCATGGGCTTTGTCGGCTTTGATCGCCAGCTTGCTCGCGTCGAGGGTGAGATACATGTCATTGCGCAGCGCAGCCGTCGCCGTCGCAGGAACCTGCGCCAGTCCGCCATAACGCTTCAGCATGGTGCCGATATCGGCGGAGACATCGCCAATCGCTGCATAAACAACCGGATCGCTCGCCGACTTGGTCTTCAGCGCACTTGCCAGCACTTCGCGCGCCGCGCCCGGAGTCATCACCGCACTGCCCGCGCGCCTATGAAAAACTGCCGCCGTGTCGGATGCGGCGGTCACGAGTGCCGATGCCTCAACCGTCGGCATGGCGCGATTGAGTGCATAGGCGGTCGGCGCGCAGCCGATCAGGATGAGCATGATCAGCCCCATGCCCTTTTGCCCGTCATTGCCGCCATGCGCAAAGGACACCGCAGTGCAGGTAAAGATCAGCAGCGCGCGAATACCCGTGGGTGGCGGCTCGTTCGCTGCGGGGCGCGCGTAAAGCTTGGGATTGCGCAGGATCGCCCGCATCGCAAACAACAGCAGCATCGCCCCGAGAAAACCAATCACCGGCGCAATCGCAAGGCCCGTCAGCACCTTTTGCGCCTGTGCCCATTCCACGCCCGATGTGCCGCCCGTGCCCGACGACAAGAGCTGATTGGCAAAACCCACCCCCAGGATGGAGCCGATCAGCGCATG
>PNLG01000327.1 GCA_013822915.1 Sphingomonas sp.
AATGCCGCGCTTGGCGGATGTCGACGGCGCGACCATCTCACTCATCGTTGCATTCTTACAACATTAATGTTGCCAGCAATACACAATATTGCAGTGTCCGTTTCTGGGCGGGCGGTGGATGAATGTGTCCGCGCTCCATGGCAGAAAAAAGGCGTCAGGCGCTGGCGCTTAGCCCCAACAGCGTCATGCGTTGCCGCAAGGTATTGCGATTTATGCCAAGCGCGCGCGCGGCCTTAAGCTGATTGCCGCCATGGCGGGCGAGGATCGCTTCGATCAACGGGCGCTCAACCATCGCAATCATGCGGGGGTAAAGCGTACCATTGTCGAGCGCGTCCGGATCGTCATGCGCCATTGTTTCCAACTGCGCCTGCACCGCGCGTGCGAAATCGGCGGGCGCGGGCATATCGGCGCGCGCGGGCGATGTGCCCAGCATCGCCAGTATTTCGGTTGCACGCACCTGCTCGTCGCGGCTGAGCGCTGCGACACGGCGCATTGTATTTTCCAGCTCGCGGACATTGCCCGGCCAGTCATGGGCGATCAGCGCATCAAGCGCATCCGACCCGAGCAGCTTGCGCGGTAGCCCAGCGGCGGCGGCACGCTCCAGAAAATGATGCGCAAGCAGGGCGATATCCTGCCGCCGCGCGCGCAGCGCGGGCAGCTCGATCGGGAGGACATTGATCCGGTAATACAGATCTTCGCGAAACCGGCCCGCGCTGACCAGCGCCGAGAGGTCGCGATTGGTGGCAGCGACAATGCGGACATCGGTGCGGATGAGGCGCGCCCCGCCGACGGTCGTAAACTCACCCGATTGCAACACGCGCAGCAACCGCGTCTGCGCCTCAAGCGGCATGTCGCCGATCTCGTCGAGGAACAAGGTACCGCCGGCTGCCTGCTCAAACCGGCCCGCCGTGCGCGCCTGTGCGCCAGTAAAGGCGCCGCGCTCATGCCCGAACAGCTCGGCCTCGATCAGGTCGCGCGGGATTGCCGCCATGTTCACCGCGACAAAGGGCGCGGCGCGACGCGGGCCGAGATCATGGATCGCCCGCGCGACCAATTCCTTGCCCGTGCCCGACTCGCCTGTCACCAGCACCGTCAGATCATTCGACACCACACGAGCGATCACGCGATACACTTCCTGCATCGCAGGCGACCGCCCGATCAGCGGCAAGCCCGGATCGCCCGGCTCTGGCGGAGCGGAATCAACATCGGGCGCACCCTGCCCCCGCCCTCGCGCCAAGCCACCCGCCACCGCGCGCGCCAGCACCGTCAGGTCAAAAGGTTTCGGCAAATAGTCATAGGCACCCGCCGCAGTCGCCTTCACTGCGGTAGACAGCGTGTTGAGCGCCGACAGGATGATAACGGGCAAGGTCGGATGCTGCGCCAGCAACCCCTCGACCCGCTCAATCCCATTACCATCGGGGAGGACGACATCGGTGATGAGCAGATCGGGCACACCCTCGCGCAGTGCTGCGTCCAGCTCGGCAAGGCTGGCGGCCATCCGCACGCTGTGCCCCTCGCGCCGGAGCGCCTGTCCAATGACCAGCCGGATCGCGGCATCATCGTCCACCACCAGAATTTGCGCCGTCATGACGTCGCTCGCGGTAACAGGATGCGCAGCACTGTCATCTCCGGGCTGCCCTCACGCGCATATTGCGCAATTCCGCCCATGTCGCGCGCCAGCTTTTCGACAAGCGCGAGGCCGAGCCCCCGCCCCTCTGGTTTGCCCGAGACGAAGGGGTCGAACAACTGATCGACAATATCGTCCGGCGCACCGGGGCCGTTATCAATTACCGCAAGCTCGATGGGGAGCGGGCGGCGCGGCTTGCCCACCCCTGCGCTCGCCGCCATGCCATGCCGGTAGGTTGTTGCGAGCACAATCCGCCTATCGGCCTGGCGCACGGTCGCTTCGGCTGCGTTCTTGAGCAGATTGACGAGGATTTGCAGCAGCGCATCGCGATTCGCCTGCACAAGCGGCAAAGACGGGTCGAACCGTTCCTCAAACTGCACATCCCGCGCAAAACCGGCCCGCGCGAGGCGGCGGGCATGATCGAGCAGCGGATAGATGTTGAGCGGCTCGACAACACAGGGGCGCGTGTCAGTAAAATCCTGCATCCGGTCGATCAGCGCGGCGATCCGGTCAACCTCGTCGATAATGAGATCGGGCAGCGTCGCGGCCTCCCCTTGCGGTGTTCCTGCCAGCAATTGCGCCGCACCCCGGATACCCGACAACGGATTCTTGATCTCATGCGCGAGCATGGCGGCGGCGCCGGTTGCGGCCCGCGCGGGCACCCGGTCGGGCTGTGCAAGGCCGCGCGACGCCGCCGCCGGATGCAGCGTCACAATCCGCCAGCCGGGGTGATCGGGCATGGCAACTTCGGTGAAATCAACCCGCACCCGCCCGCCCCGATGCGGCGCAATAGCGGTGTCGAACGCGGCAAAATCAAGCCCGGCGCGCCGCGCGGCATAATCGCTGGGAAGAGCCATCAGCGCATCAAGCGGCTGGCCACACATTGCCCGCTCCGACATGTTGAGCAGCCGCTCGGCAGCGGCATTGGCAAGCACCAGCGTGCCATGCGGCTCCAATACCAATATCGCCACCGGCATCGCGCTCAAGATATCGCCGAGCGGAGGCGCGTCTGCCTCACTCACGCCGCCAGTCACGCGGCCTGTCGCGTTCGCCACGGCGCATAGAATTCGGCAAGCATCGCAAGCACCACCTGCGGGTCCGCTTGTTGATTCACGCGGTTGCGAAACTCGGCCGACCCATGCAGGCCGCGCGTGTACCAACCGATGTGCTTGCGCGCCAAGTTAACGCCGGTTTCCCTGCCATAAAGCGAGAGCATTGCGTGATAATGCTCTATGATCAGATGATATTGTTCTTCAATCGTCGGGTCGGGCAGCCGCCGCTCGCTGCGGAACCACTCCATCACCTGCCCCAACAACCACGGGCGCCCATAAGCACCGCGCCCGATCATCACCCCATCGGCACCTGATTGGGCAAGCGCTGTCTCGGCATCCTCGATCGAGCAGATATCGCCATTGGCGATGACGGGGATCGTAACCGCTTCTTTCACCCGGCGGATAAAGGCCCAGTCGGCCGACCCTTTATACATCTGGTTACGCGTGCGGCCATGAACCGTCACCATCTTCACGCCCAGATCCTCGGCAATCCGCGCCAGTTCGGGCGCGTTCAGGCTATTATGATCCCAGCCCATCCGCATCTTGAGCGTCACTGGTACATCGACCGCCTTCACCGTCGCGGCAATAATCGCGGTCGCGTTCGGAATATCGCGCATCAATGCCGACCCCGCATCGCCATTGACGATCTTTTTGACCGGGCACCCCATGTTGATGTCGATGATCGCCGCACCCCGGTCGGCATTGAGCTTGGCGGCTTCGGCCATTTCGCGCGGCGAACAACCGGCAAGCTGCATCGACACCGGTTCTTCGCTGGCATGCCATGCCGCTTTTTGAAGCGATTGGCGGGTGTCGCGGATCGCGGCCTGGCTCGCGATCATTTCGGTAACATTGAGGCCCGAGCCGAACCGCCGCACGATCGTGCGAAACGGCATGTCGGTCACCCCCGTCATCGGTGCGAGGATAACGGGGTCCTCAACCGTCAGCGGGCCGATCTTGATGGGAGTGAGTTTTGTCATGGTCTGCCTGAAATTTAGGCAGCGCATAGGCGAAATCCCCGCCATCAGCAAGCATGCGCAGGGACTGGCGAGGGTGACGCGCTTGCGCTACGCGGTCGCGATGAACGCACTACAGGTCGCCGCACTCATTGTCGCCGCCGGGAACGGCACCCGGCTGGGCGGCACCATCCCAAAGCAATTCGCAACACTCGCGGGTAAACCGATGATTGCCCATAGCGTTACAGCTTTTTCCTTACATCCGTTGGTCACACAAACCTGGATCGCGATTGGCGCAGGCCAAGAA
This sequence comes from Sphingomonas sp., assembly GCA_013822915.1. Lineage (GTDB taxonomy): Bacteria > Pseudomonadota > Alphaproteobacteria > Sphingomonadales > Sphingomonadaceae > Sphingomonas. Next base: position 3,940 of record PNLG01000327.1, read on the forward strand.
GCGATGCTGGCGCAAGCGGTTGGCCCAATCCGCTCGGTCACCGGCGGCGTCACGCGGCGCGAGTCGGTGCGAGCCGGGCTGGAGGCGATCGCAGCGGCGGGGGGCGCTGATCTCGTGCTGATTCACGATGCCGCCCGTCCCTTCCTCAGCCACACCGTCATTGATGCGCTTATCGCCGCGCTGGAAACCGACCCCGGCGCAGTGCCCGCACTACCCGTGGCCGACACACTCGCGCGCGGGATCGAGGTGTTGGGGGAAACGGTGCCGCGCGACGGCCTGTGGCGGGTGCAGACCCCGCAGGCGTTCCGCTTTGACGCCATCCTCGACGCGCACCGGCGCTGGCCAGCGGGAGAGGATGTAACCGACGACGCTCAGATGCTTCGCCGTTTCGGATTGACGGTCGCCATGGTAGAGGGGGATGCCATGCTCGAAAAAGTCACCTACCCCGCCGACATCGCCGCCGCCGAAGCGCGGCACGCCGCAACCCTCATCAGCCGCAGCGCAACCGGCTTTGACGTCCACCGGCTGGAGGTGGGCGAGGAATTGTGGCTGGGCGGTGTGCTGATCCCGCATGACAAGGGGCTGTCGGGGCATAGCGACGCCGATGTCGCACTCCACGCGATCACCGACGCGCTGCTCGGCTGCACCGGCGAGGGCGATATCGGCACGCATTTCCCGCCGAGCGACCCGCAGTGGCGCGGGGCTGCCTCCTATCGGTTCCTGCAACACGCCGCGTCGATCATTACGGCCAAGGGCGGCGTGATCGATTTCGTCGACCTGACGCTGATTTGCGAAGAACCGCGGATCGGGCCGCACCGCGCCGCGATGCGCGCGCGCATTGCCGAACTGCTCGCGCTTGCCGAGGATCAGGTGAGTATCAAGGCGACCACGACCGAGCGGCTGGGCTTTACCGGTCGGGGCGAAGGGATTGCGGCGCAGGCCTGCGCGACGGTCCGCCTGCCGGTCGGGCGTTCGCCGGTGGAGCGCGGAGCTTGAGCTGGCGTGGCCCAATCGCTGCCTGCGCGCTCGTGCTCGGCGCCACCGCCAGCAGCGCGCAGAGCTTTGCGACCCAACTGCAGCTCCCCTGCCTCACCGCGCCCGAGGCGGAGGCGCTGATCACCGCCGTCCTGCCCGAGACGATCGAGGCGCTGGCCGCAAGCTGTGCACCGCAATTGCCGCCCGGCGCGCTGTTGCGCGACGCCCAGACCCGCATCGTGCCCCGCTACCGCAGCGAGGCAGAGGCGGTGTGGCCGAGCGCCCAGCGCGCCGTGTCGCGCGTGGTGGGGGCCGATGCGTCCGCGCTGCTCGGCAACAGCGTCGCGCGCCCGGTGATTGCCGCGTTGCTCGCGCCCGCAATCGTCAAGCAAATCCAGCCAGGGGAATGCCTCGCTTATGACCGGATTATTGCGCTGGCCGAACCGCTGCCGCCGCGCAATCTTGCCGGGTTGATGGTGTCGATCTGGCAATTGACCGACGCCCGCCGCAAGCCGGGGGACAAGCGCCCCGCCATCACCATTTGCCCGAGGGCGGCATGACGCCGGGCGATCCCGCCGACACAATCCTGCCGCCCGCCCTGGTGGACGCAGCGCGCCGGGTGGTCGAGGTAAACCGCGCCGCTGGCCGCCGGGTGACAGTTGCTGAAAGCTGCACCGGCGGGCTGGTCGCGGCCGCGATCACGGAAATTCCGGGTTCGTCCGATGTGCTGCAATCGGGCTATGTCACCTATTCGAACGAGGCAAAGACGGCGGCATTGCGGGTCAATGTCGACATTCTCGATACGTTTGGCGCGGTGTCGGTGGCGGTCGCCTGGGCGATGGCGCAAGGGGCACTGGCGGCGAGCGGCGCCGATGTTGCGGTGGCAATCACCGGCGTCGCTGGTCCCGGCGGTGGCAGCGCGAAAAAGCCCGTCGGCACCGTCGTCTTTGCGCTTGCCGAACGCGGCGCGGACCCGGCGCACGTCATTGCCGACAGCCGCCAATTCGGCGATCTGGGGCGCGGTGGTGTGCGGCTTCAGGCGGCGCTGTGCGCACTGGGGCTGCTGCTACCCGGTGCCACGCTCGACCCGGCGTAGAGCTTGGCCGCGCGCGCTTCGAACGCGCCGATCATCTTGCGTAACGCGCGGTCGAACACCTGGCCCGCCAGCATTTCGAACACCCGGCTCTTGAACGCAAAATCGACCGCGAAATCGACCTGACACCCGCTGGCGCCGTTGCTACGAAAGCCCCATTCGTTGCGCAGATATTTGAGCGGCCCGTCAAGGTAATCGACATGAATGCGCGTCGGGCGCACCTTTTCCACCCGCGAGGTGAAGGTTTCGCGGAGAGCACCAAAGCCGACGATCATGTCCGCGACCGTCTCGGCCTCGCTGTCCGACCGGATCCGCATTGCCGATACCCAGGGCAGAAATTCGGGGTAGCGCGCGACATCGGCCACCATCGCAAACATTTGTTCAGGGGTGTAGGGAAGGTGCCGGGTCTCGCTATGGCGCGGCATTGCCTAGCCCCGCCCAAGCTTGGCCGCGCGTGCGGCCCGAAGCGCGGCAAAATCATCGCCCGCGTGATAGCTTGAGCGCGTCAGCGGCGAGGCGGCGACGAGCAAAAACCCCTTCGCCCGCGCAATCGCGGCATAGGCATTGAACGCCGCCGGGGTCACGAAATCGGCAACCTTGGCATGGCGTGGCGTTGGCTGAAGATATTGCCCCATGGTCAGGAAGTCGATGTCGGCGGAACGCATGTCGTCCATCACCTGATGCACCTCCATCCGTTCCTCGCCCAGGCCCAGCATCACGCCCGATTTGGTGAAGATCGACGGGTCATGCCGCTTCACACTTTCAAGCAGCCGCAGCGACGCATAATAACGCGCGCCGGGGCGGATCGTCGGGTAAAGCCGCGGCACCGTCTCCAGATTATGGTTATAGACATCGGGGCGCGCGGTGACGATTGCCTCCACCGCCGACTGCGCTTTGTTGCGGAAATCGGGGGTCAGAATCTCGATCGTGGTGGCGGGCGTTGTGCGACGCAGTGCCTCGATCACCTTCACAAACTGGTGCGCGCCGCCATCGGGCAAATCATCTCGATCAACCGAGGTGATGACGATATGCTCCAGCCCGAGCTCGGCGGCGGCGACCGCGACATGTTCGGGCTCTAGCGGATCGACGGCGCGCGGCATCCCGGTCTTCACATTGCAAAACGCGCAGGCGCGGGTGCAGGTATCGCCCAGAATCATCACCGTCGCATGCTTTTTGGTCCAGCATTCGCCGATATTGGGGCACGCCGCTTCCTCGCAAACGGTCGCAAGGTTCAGCCGACGCATCAGCGCGCGTGTCTCGGCAAACCCGGCGGAAGTGGGCGCTTTCACCCGGATCCAGTCGGGCTTGCGGGTGCGCGGCGGGCGCGGTGCGGAAACGGTATCGGTCATCTCGTTGAGATAGCGTGTGCGACGCGCGGGTGCCACCCCTCCCTTTGGCCATTGAAGTGCGCCGACAATCTTGCCTTTCCCCCGCCGAAATGCGATACTTGGCTCATGGCTTATTTCACTGATCTCCTCCGCGGCTATCGCCGTTTCCGCAGCGAACATTGGGCGCAGGAGCGGGCGCGCTGGGCCGATTTGCGGCAATCGCAATCGCCGCGCGTCATGGTGATCGCGTGTTCGGACAGCCGGGTCGACCCGTCGATGGTGTTCGACACCTCGCCAGGCGAAATTTTCGTGCTGCGGAACGTCGCCAATCTCGTCCCCCCCTTTGAAACCGACGGGTCGCGGCACGGTGTGTCCGCCGCGATCGAATTTGCGGTCACGCAGCTTAAAGTGGCAGAGATTGTGGTAATGGGCCACGGCGCTTGCGGCGGCGTGAAGGCCGCGTTGACGCAGGGCTTTGACGGCAAAGCCCCCGGCGAGGGCGGGTTCATCCACCACTGGATCGACGTGCTTGACGAGGCGCGGGCGCGGGTAATCGAATCGCATGGCATGGGCGAAGCAGCGGTGCATGCGCTGGAGCTTGAGGGCATCCGGGCCAGCCTTGCCAATCTGCGCACCTTCCCTTTTGTCCGGACGGCAGAGGCGGCGGGCACGCTGACGCTGCACGGCGCCTATTTCGCGATTGCCGATGGCGAGTTGCACGTCATGGACGACGACGGCAATTTCACAGCGGCCGAGCATTAAGGCTTTGCGGGCGTAACCGTCAGCTCATAGTAAATCCGCACCCATGCGCCGATAATGGGCTTGCCGCCAATGCGGGGCGGATAGACACGAAATTGCCACGCTGCCTGACGAAAGCCGCGCGACAGGCCGGAGCCCAGCGGCGATTCGCCCATGGTGCGGCAATTGTCGACCCGGTTGCCGGGCACGGTCTTGCACGCAATCAACGCCCAGCCGCTCTCCCGAATCGGTGGCAGGTAAAAGGCAAGCTCGGCGCGGGTTGGTTCGCGCACCCATTCAGCATTGTATAGCGGCTCCCCGCCCGGTCCCGCGCCGGGGCCATAAGCGGCGACGCTGTCCTTGCCCCGGCCGCTGCCCGCGCCCGGCTGCGCCGAGGGGATGGTGCCGATATCGGCGGCGGACAATGCCTCATTGTCAAGCCGGACAAGATCGGGAAACAGGTCTTTTTTGGGCGGCGCTGGCACGGGCTCTGGCGGTGTCGGGACCGGCGGCGGCACGGGCACCGGCGTCACGTCGACCCGCGTTTCGGGCTTGGGCGGCTGTGCCTTGGCGCGCGGCGCGGGCGCGGGCTCTGGCGCGGGCGATCCCCCGCCCTTCTCTGGCGCCGGGATCAGCTGAAACGACAGCGGCGCGCGCTCGGCCTTTTTCGGGTCAGCCGCGCGCTGATTGAGCGTCAGCAGCACCAGCACCAGCAACCCCTCGATCAGCAGCGCGAGCAGAAACGCCACCAGCCGCCTGCGATAGGCCGGTCGCTCGCCCGCGCGGGCGCGCTGGTCTGGGAAATACGCCAACATCATGCACCCTCGCGACTAGCGGCGGGGTGCCGAGGCGGCAATGGCTGCTTTGGTCGGGCGCGCGCGGGGATGCGCTTGCGCTGTGCCCCCTGCCCCGTTACGCAGCGGCTTTGATGACGCTCGCTCCCCATTCGCCCGCCGCCCAGCTTCCCGGGCGCGCCGCCTTTCCGCACCGCGACCTGACGGGAATCGATGGGCTCCAGCCGCATGAGATCGCATTCCTGCTCGATGAGGCGGAGCAATGGGTGGAGGTCAATCGCCGCCGTACAAAGGGCGACAATCGCCTCGCCGGGCTGACCGTCATCAACGCGTTTTTTGAAAACAGCACGCGCACACTCTTGTCGTTCGAGATTGCGGGCAAGCGGCTTGGCGCCGATGTCGTCAATATGCACGCCGCGCAGTCGAGCGTCAAAAAGGGCGAGACGCTGATCGACACTGCCATGACGTTGAACGCGATGCGCGCCGACGCGATCGTCATTCGCCACCAAAGCTCGGGCGCGGTCAAGCTGATCGCGGGTAAGGTCGATTGCCCCGTGCTGAACGCGGGCGACGGGCGACACGAACACCCGACTCAAGCGCTGCTCGACGCGCTGACCATCCGGCGACGGCGCGGCGGCATTGCGGGGCAGCGCGTGGTGATTTGCGGCGACCTGATGCACAGCCGGGTCGCGCGGTCGAACATCCTCGCACTGACGGCACTTGCCGCCGAAGTCCGGGTCGTCGCGCCCACCACCCTGATGCCCGCCGCGATCGAGCGAATGGGGGTAAGCGCGTTCACCGATTTCGATGCAGCGCTGGAGGGCGCCGATGTCGTGATGATGCTGCGGCTCCAGAACGAGCGGATGGACGGGGCCTTCATCCCCTCCACCCGCGAATTTCATGCGCGCTATGGGCTGAATTCGGCCCGCCTTGCCCGCGCCAAGCCCGATGCGCTCGTTATGCATCCCGGCCCGATGAACCGGGGAGTCGAGATTTCGTCGAGCGTCGCCGATCATGATCGATCGGCGATTACCGAGCAGGTCGAAATGGGGGTGGCGGTGCGTATGGCCTGCCTCGACGTGCTGACACGCGCCGCGCGGCGGGTAGAGGGCTGGGCATGAGTGCGCCCCGCCCGCTTGTCTTCCTCAACGCCCGGCTGGTGGCGCGTGGGGCCGAACGCCTCGGGGCGCTGCTGGTGCAGGAGGAAAGCATCGCCGCGATTGGCACGTTTGACGTGCCATCCGATGCCGAAATCGTCGATCTGAACGGGCTAACGCTGGCCCCCGCCATCGTTGACCTGGGCGTCTTTGCAGTCGATGTCGCCGCGTGCCACGCGGGCGGGATTGTGCGGATCGGGTTGATGCCCGATCAGTCGCCCGTGCTCGATGATCCCGGCATTGTTCAGCGCGCCGCGCTGATCGGGCGGCCGCGCCTGTGGATCCATCCAATCGCCGCTGCGACCCGCGGGCTTGCGGGCCGTGACCTGGCCGAAATGGCGATCAATGTGAGTGCGGGCGCGCGCGCGGTCGGCACCGGGCGCGGCTGGATCAGCGACGCAGGCGTCATGCGCAAAGTGCTGGCTTATGCCCATGATCTGGGGCTGAGCGTGATTGCCCATGCCGAAGATGGCGGGCTCGCGCTCGGTGCCGTCGCAACCGAGGGGGAGACGGCGACCCGGCTCGGCCTTGCCGCCGCCCCGGCGTTGGCGGAGGCGCTGGCGGTCGCCCGCGACCTGTTGCTGGCGGAGGAAAGCGGCGCGGCGCTCCATTTCCGCACGATCACGACGGCGGCGGCGATCGAGCTCATCCGCGCGGCCAAGCGTCGCGGCGTCGCTGTTACGTGCGGGACTACGCCTGCCCACCTGTTCCTGTCCGATATTGCGATGTCGGGCTTTCGCACCTTTGCCCACCTCTCCCCGCCGCTGCGGGCTGAAGGCGACCGGCAAGCGACGCTGGCCGCGATCGCCGATGGTACAATTGACGTGCTGGCGTCGGGGCATGATCCGCGCGGGCCAGAGGAAAAGCGGCTGCCTTTTGCCGATTCCAGTCCAGGGGCTGCCGGTGCGGAAACACTGCTCGCGCTGGGGCTTGGCCTGGTGCGCGATGAGGTGGTCGGGATGGCGCGCCTGTTTGATCTGCTGGCGGCCAATCCGGCGCGGGTGCTGGGCGTTCAGGCCGGGAAGTTGGCAATCGGAATGCCCGCCGATCTGCTTGTCCTCAATCCCGATACGCCGTGGCAGATCAGCGCCGACCGCTTCGTCGGGCTGGCGGGCAACACCCCATTCGACGGCATGCCGACGCAAGGCCGCGTAATGCAACTTTACAAGGGCGGCGCCCGGCTGGTTTAAGCTTGGTCAGTTACACCTCCCCAAGGGCGGGGCCGGAGCCGGTCCCACGAAAGTGGAACAAACCTAGACCTCGTCAGCGCGAGGCGAGCTGGCGCACGGGTTGCTTGGCAGACGCAAGCCATGAAGCGGCCTGATCCCCTGCCCCTTCGCGCACAAAACACTGGCCGCCGCGCGCGCGATAGGCGCTGCACATCGCGACCGCATCGGCGCGTGTGAACCCGCCCACCGACAGACGATAAACGCTGCCCGTTGCGGTCTTGAAGGCCATGCCCGTTGGATTTTGCCCCGCAAAGGCAGGGTAACGGCGCGTTGCGCGCACCCAGCCATCACGGGCAATGGCCGCATTTTCAAACGCGCCGAGCTGAAGGTAGAAGTTGCCGGCAGCGCGCGCAGTCGCAGCGACGGGCTTTGCCGCGACCGGCATCGGCTTTGCGGCAACCGGCACAGGGGTCGCAGGCTTGGCCGCCAGCACAGGGGCAGGTGCCGCCGCAGGCTTTGCCACGCGGGCCGCAGGCCGGGGCTTGACCGACCGGGCGGGAAGCGCCTGAACCACTTCGCGACGCTCGGCAAATACAATCGCAGGCGCAGGCGCAAGCACCGTGGCTTCGACCAATTTCGGCGCGTCAGCCGCTAGGTCTGCCGCAGCAAGGCCCGGCGCGTCGGGAAAGGGTGCCGGTGTGGCCATCAGCGCGAGCTGCGCCGCGACCCGCGCGTTCAGCGCGAGCGCAACCGGCTGACCCTTATCCTCAACCGGAATGACCTTCAGCAGCGAGGCGACCTGATCGGCGGCGCCCACGGGCCGCGCGAACACGGCCCAATCAACCATGCGCTTGTCCAGCTCATCCGCTGCGACATCGACTTCGGCTATCGCACGCGCTTCGCGCCAGCGACCCGCCAGCGCCAGGCTGAGTGCCAGATTTTGGCGCGTCTTTGCATCCGCCCCCGCTGTCCGTGCCGCAACCGTCAGCACGTCGACCGCCATCGCCGGATCCCCGGCCAACGCAATCGCGAGACCGCGATCCGCGACCGCAATCGTGTCGGCATGCGCATCGAGCGTTTGCCGCGCGCCGGTCCAGTCACCGTTCGCAATCTGGGCAAGCGCCAGGCTGAGCGCGCTGCGACCGTCATTGGGCGACAGCGCGAGCGCATCGCTAAACGCGTCGCGGGCAGAGGCGAACCGCCCCGACATCAGATAGACTTGGCCAAGCAACGCGCGATACGCCTGATTTTGGGGCGCTGCCTGCACGGCGGCCTCGGCATGGGCAACCGCCAGCAGCGCGGTGCCGTCGGCGAGCATCTTGCGCGCTTTGGCGGCACTTGCGGCGGCGGCCTTCGACGCCTCGCCGCTGCTGGCCGGCCCGGCAAAGGCCACGCCGCCAGTCATCAGAGCCTGACCAACCAGACCCGTCGTGACCAGCAATAATGCAGTTGCGCCTAAGGTAGCGGCGGTCCGGCGTTTCATCGGATTATTCCCCCATGTCCGTTTTGCTGTCGGGCCGCGACGCTGCTTGTGCGGCCATTTCTTCAAGATCAGGCACTTTTTCGAGATAGGCATCGAGCGCCAGGCACACGATCTGCTGGGCCGACCGATTGGCAAGCGCGCTCGCCAGCCGCAACCGCAAGTGGCGCGTGGGATCAAGCCTAAGCGTAAACGCTGCCTTGCCCTTGCTGCCCACTGCTGCGCGAACGACGGCTGCGCGCTTGATCTCGATCGAAGCGGCTGGCTGCTCCGGGGCGGCCTCATCGACCGCGACTGGCCCCGCCAATTCCTCGCGCAATACTTCGCGCTGACGCAGCACGGGTGGTACAGCGGGGACCGCAACCGGCACTGCGGGGGCCGCAGTCGGCTCGGCAAGCCCCATATCGTTCCAGCCCAGATCATCGCCCGCATCCGGTGCTGCGCCAAAGCCTGCGCCGCCAAAGCCTGCATAGCCCTGCGAGCGCATCGCCGGGCGCGCATGCCCTTTGCGCGCCAGCAGGGTTGACGAGAGCGAGGCAAAGCTCTTCGGCTGGCCAATCAACGACGTCATGTCAGCTCACCACCCGGCGGCCAAAGCCACCGGCCTGACGCGTCGGCACAAAACCGCCGGCCGCTGCCGGCGCGCTGAACACGGTGCGCCGGAAATTCTTTTCAAGCCGGTCGGCGATATAGGCCCACAGCGCTTCAATCTCGCCGGCCGATTTTCCGCTCGGGTCCACCTCCATCACGGTGCGCCCGTCGATCATCGACGCGGCAAAATCGGTGCGGTGGTGGATGGTGATCGGCGCGACCGTGCCGTGCTGCGACAGGGCAACGGCGGCCTCCGACGTAATTTTGGCCTTAGGCGTCGCTGCATTGACAACGAAGATCAGCGGCTTGCCCGCGCGGTCGCACAGATCGACCGTGGCGCCGACGGCGCGAAGATCATGTGGGCTGGGACGGGTTGGAATAACGATCAGCTCGGCAACTGCAATCACGCTCTGGATTGCCATGGTAATCGCAGGCGGCGTGTCGATCATGGCCAGACGAAACCCCTGTTGCCGCAATACTTCCAGATCAGCGGCCAGCCGCGCAACCGTGGTTTGCGCAAAGGCGGGAAATTCGCTTTCGCGTTCATTCCACCAAT
>PNLG01000170.1 GCA_013822915.1 Sphingomonas sp.
GCCAGACTATCGCCGGGGGCGGCCATCACCGCCTTTACCGATCCCGATTTTTCGGCGCGCAGGATGTTTTCCATCTTCATCGCCTCCACCACCGCCAGCGGCTGGCCCGGCTCGACCTTGTCGCCAACGCCGACATCGAGCCGCATCAGCAAGCCCGGCATCGGACACAAGAGGAAACGCGACAGATCGGGCGGCACTTTTTCCACCAGATGATGCGCATAAGACGCGGCATAGGCCGGCAATACCCGCGCCCGGTGGATCGCACCCCGCGTCGTCAGCACATAGCCCGATGGCGCGCGCGCGATCCGCACGATCAGCCGGTCGGCGATCGCGTCCTCATCATCGGTGTCATAAAGCACCGCCTCAATCATCCGATCACCGGGGGTGTAGGCGATTTCCAGGTCGAGCAGCTCGCCATCGACGCTGATCTCGTCCTCCGCCAGTTCAACCTCATGATCGACCCCGCCAATGCGGACCACCCAGTCGGCGGGCGGCAGCAGGCGCTGACCCAATTGGCCGTCGATCCGCCGCGCGCGGTCCGCCTCTGCGGTTGCGACAAACGCCGCAATCGCCGCCAGCGCGCGGGTCAGGTCGGGGGAGGCGGGTGCGCCGTGAAACCCCTCGGGATATTCCTCCGCAATAAACCCGGTGGTGATCGCCCCGCTGCGAAAGCGCGGATGCTGCATGATCGCCGACAGGAAATCGATATTGTGCCCCGGCCCGCTAATCTCAAACGCATCCAGCGCGCCAATCTGCGCGTCGAGGGCCTCGATCCGGGTCGGTGCCCAGGTGATGAGCTTGGCGATCATCGGGTCGTAGAAAATGCTGACCTCGCCCCCTTCGGCAACGCCGTCATCGACGCGAACATAGGTGTCACCGCCCGTCGCCGCCGGGCCGGCATAGGGCGTGCTGTCGCTCTCAGGCGGGGCATAGCGCACCAGCCGCCCGATTGAGGGGAGGAAACCGCGATACGGGTCTTCAGCATAAACCCGGTTCTCTACTGCCCAGCCATTGATGCCGATCTCGCCTTGCGTCCACGGCAGCGCCTCTCCGGCGGCAACCCGGATCATCTGCTCGACCAGGTCGATGCCGGTAATCGCCTCCGTCACCGGGTGCTCGACCTGAAGCCGGGTGTTCATTTCGAGGAAGTAGAAGCTCTCGCCCGTGGGGTCCGCGCCGCTGACGATCAACTCGACCGTGCCCGCCGAATAATAGCCAACCGCGCGGGCCAGCGCGACCGCCTGTTCGCCCATCGCCTTGCGCATTGCGGGCGTCACGAACGGCGATGGCGCTTCCTCAACCACCTTTTGGTGCCGACGCTGAATGCTGCATTCGCGCTCATTGAGGTAGAGGATGTTGCCGTGTTGATCGCCGATCAGTTGAATTTCGATGTGGCGCGGGCTTTCGATGAATTTTTCGATGAACACCCGGTCGTCGCCAAAGCTCGCCAGCCCCTCGCGCTTGGTCGCCTCAAAGCCCTCGCGCACGTCCTGCTCCGAATAGGCGAGCCGCATCCCCTTGCCGCCGCCGCCCGCCGACGCCTTCATCATGACGGGAAAGCCGATGTCGCGGGCGATGTTGACCGCTTCCTCCGTATCGGCGATTTCGCCGAGATAGCCGGGGACGACATTGACGCCCGCCGCCTTCGCCAGCTTTTTTGATTCAATCTTGTCGCCCATCGCGGCGATGGCATTCGGCGGCGGGCCGACAAAGGCGATCCCGGCATCAGCGCACGCCCGCGCGAAACTCTCGCGCTCCGACAAAAAGCCATAGCCGGGGTGGATGCAATCCGCGCCCGTCGCCTTCGCGGCGGCGAGGATCAAATCGGCCTTTAGGTATGATTCCGCAGCGGGCGCTGGCCCGAGGCGAATGGCTTCGTCCGCGATCAGTACATGGGGGGATCGCGCATCAGCGTCCGAATAGACCGCGACGGTCGCAAGACCCATGCGCTTGGCGGTGCGGAACACCCGACAAGCGATTTCACCACGATTGGCGACGAGGATTTTTTTGAGCATTAGCGACTCTCCACCATCAACCCTGCGCGACCATTGGCCGCCCCGACCGCCCGCATCGGCTCGTCACCCACCAGCGGCGTCAGGCCCAGTTTCGCCATCATCGCCGCGTCCTTGTCGTCGCCCGCGTTTGCTGCGGTCAACAGCTTGTCGCCGGTGAAAATGCTGTTCGCGCCCGCCATGAAGCACAGCGCCTGTGTGGGTTCCGACATCGATTCGCGCCCCGCGGACAGCCGCACCATGCTCATCGGCATGGTGATGCGCGCCACCGCCACCGTCCGCACAAATTCGATATCGTCGATCTTCGCGAGCGGCGTATCGGCGAGCATATTGCCCAGCACCGTGCCCTTCACCGGCACGAGCGCGTTGACCGGCACACTTTCGGGATGGCGCGGCAGCGTGGCGAGTGTGTGGATAAAGCCGACGCGGTCCTCGCGCGTCTCCCCCATGCCGACAATGCCGCCGCTGCACACATTAATGCCCGCCGCGCGCACATGGCCCAGCGTCGCCAGCCGGTCGTCCATCGTGCGGGTAGTAATCACGTCCTGATACCGCTCGGGCGAGGTGTCGATATTGTGGTTGTAATAGTCCAGCCCTGCGTCCGCGAGCTGCGCTGCCTGATGCGGCTCGAGCATGCCGAGCGTCATACACGTCTCCAGCCCCATCGCGGCGACGCCCTTTACGATTTCGACAATCGCGGGCATGTCGCGGTCCTTGGGATTGCGCCAGGCAGCGCCCATGCAGAAACGCTGGCTGCCCGCATCCTTGGCCTGCGCCGCGCGTTGGAGCACGGCCTGCACATCCATCAGCTTGGTCGCTTCCACGCCCGAGTCCGCGTGGACCGACTGCGAGCAATAGCCGCAATCCTCCGGACAGCCGCCGGTCTTGATGCTGAGCAGCGTGCAAAGCTGCACCTGCGCAGGCGAGTGATAGTCGCGGTGGACGCTGGCCGCCTGAAACAACAGCTCGGTAAAGGGGAGGTCGAAGAGGGCCGCGATTTCGAGCCGGGTCCAGTCGGTGCGGGGGTGGGTCATTTAGTGCTTTCTGATTCTGTCTAGGATTTCAGGGGTCGCCGTGCATGAACATCCCGCTCCAAAACATGAGAGCCATAAGCGCGATCACGCCAGTGACGCCAATCACGCCAAACAGGATGGCTCGACTTGTCACAACCTAACAACTCTACGTCGCCCTTGGCGCAGGCGCACCCCTCAGCAGCCCTTCGGTGCTGAGGTCTTCGTCAATCTCGGGCCAATGGATGCCGTAACCTGCCCCGGCTTTCTCCCAACACGCGCGCTTTTCTGGCGTAGCGTCCAGCAACCTCGGATACCATGCCAGCGGCGCGGAAATCGTCCGCCCGTCCATCAGATCGACGATCAGGCTGGCCTCATCAAAGCGCACGTCGAGCACCCGCTCGTCGGTCCCAATTTCGTCATGCTGAACTGGTTTCAGCATCTATCATTCCTCTCGACCTTCGGCGCGTGGGGCAGAATGGACCCTGAAACAAGTTCAGGGTGACGGCAAGAGGATGTGAGGAGATTTTACGCCGCCGCCTCGTCCAGCCCGCCGCCCAGCGGCGGCATATTATGCCCCAGCAGCACCAGAATATCCGCCGCGCATTCCACCACGTTGGAGCCGGGGCCGTAAATCCCCTGCACGCCTGCCGCGCGCAGGAAGTCGTAATCCTGCGGCGGGATGACGCCGCCCGCCGTTACCTTGATATCGCCGCGTCCCGCCTCGCGCAGCAGGCCGATCAGCTCGGGGATCAGCGTCTTGTGCCCCGCCGCCAGACTCGACGCGCCGATCACGTCCACGCCTTGCGCAAGCGCCATGTCGCGCGTTTCAACCGGCGTCTGGAACAGGGGGCCAGAGACCACCGCGAACCCCATATCGGCAAAGGCAGACGCCACGACATTAGCGCCGCGATCATGCCCATCCTGCCCCATTTTGGCGATCAGGATGCGGGGCGCGCGACCCAGCCGCCGCTCAACCGCGGCCACCCCGTCCACCACCTGTGCCCAGCGGCGATCCTCGGCATAAGCGGCGCGGTAGACGCCCGTGACCGGCGCGGGGAGCGCGGCGTGACGCCCGAACACAGCCTCCATCGCCGCCGAAATCTCGCCCAACGTCGCGTCACAGCGCGCCGCCGCCACCGCCAGCGCGAGCAGATTCTCGCCCGACGCGCAGCCGGTGGTGATTGCGGCAAGCGCCGCGCGGCACGCCCCCTCGTCCCGCTGCGCCCGGACCTGCGCCAGCCGGGCGATCTGCCCGCTGCGCACGCGCTGGTTGTCGATCTCCAGCGTGTCGATCGCGTCTTCGACGTCCTTGCGATATTTGTTGACGCCGACGATCACCGTCTCGCCCTGATCAATCGCGGTCTGTTTTTGGGCCGCCGCTCGCTCAATCGCGGCCTTGGGCGCGCCGGTTGCGACATAGGCGGTCATCCCGCCGGCCGCATCAACCGCGGCCATCAGCGCCTCGGCCTGTTCAACCAGCGTCGCGGTCAGCGCCTCGACATAATGCGACCCGCCGAGCGGATCGACAACATGGCAAATCCCGCTTTCTTCTTGCAGCACCAATTGCGTGTTGCGGGCGATACGTGCCGAAAAATCGGTGGGCAGCGCAATCGCCTCGTCAAGCGCGTTGGTATGGAGCGACTGTGTGCCGCCAAGCACTGCCGCCATCGCCTCCACCGTGGTGCGGATGACATTGTTATACGGGTCTTGCTCCTGCAGGCTGACGCCGCTCGTCTGGCAATGGGTGCGCAGCATTTTGGAGCGTTCGTCGCGCGCGCCAAGCCCATCCATGACGCGATACCAAAGCGTGCGCGCGGCGCGCAGCTTGGCAATTTCCATGAAGAAATTCATGCCGATGCCAAAGAAGAAGCTCAGCCGCCCCGCAAAAGCATCAATATCCAGCCCCGCCGCCATTGCCCTTTGCGCATATTCCTTGCCATCGGCAATGGTGAAGGCCAGTTCCTGCACCGCCGTCGCCCCGGCCTCGTGCATGTGATAGCCGCTGATCGAAATGCTGTTGAACTTGGGCATATTGGCCGAGGTATAAGCGATAATGTCCGCAACAATCCGCATGCTGGGTTCAGGCGGATAAATATAGGTGTTGCGGACCATGAACTCCTTCAAAATGTCGTTCTGGATGGTGCCGTCCAGTTTCGCCTGCGGCACCCCCTGCCGTTCGGCCGCCACAATGAAGAAGGCGAGGATCGGGATCACCGCGCCGTTCATCGTCATCGACACCGACATTTGATCAAGCGGAATCCCGTCGAACAGGATTTGCATGTCAGCGACCGTGTCAATCGCCACCCCCGCCTTGCCGACATCGCCGGTGACGCGCGGATGGTCGCTGTCATAGCCGCGGTGCGTCGCCAGATCGAACGCGACCGACAGCCCTTTCTGGCCCGCCGCCAGATTGCGCCGGTAGAACGCGTTGGACTCCTCGGCAGTCGAAAAGCCCGCATATTGGCGGATGGTCCAGGGGCGCCCGGCATACATGCTCGCCCGCACCCCGCGCGTAAACGGCGCAAAACCGGGGAGGCCGGGGTCAGTGCGCGCGTCATCGGCGGTGTAGAGCGGCTTTACCGCAATCCCCTCGGGCGTGGGCCACGAAAGGTCGGCGCCCTTCACTTCCTTGGCGGCAAGCGCGCGCCAATCGTCCAGCGTCGGGCCATTGGGGGGAGCATTGGTCATGAGCCCCCCTCTAAACCGGGTTGCGGCAAAGGGGAAACATCATTGCGCACGCCGGAGGGGGAACTACGCGCCCCGGAACACGGGCTTGCGCTTTTGAAGAAAGCTGATTGCCCCCTCGGCGGCATCGGCGGTTTGCCCGGCGATCGCCTGACGGTCAGCCTCGCCCGCCATCGCGCTAGCGTAATCGCTTTCCAGCGCTGCCGCGAGCCCCTGCCGCATCAGCCCCAGCGCCACGGTCGGCCCCGCTGCCAGCCGCGTCGCCAGCGCCATTGCCTCCTCCATCAACACGACATCGGGCACGCATTTGTGGATCAGGCCCCATTCGGCGGCGCGGGGGCCATAAATCCGTTCCCCCAACAGCATCATTTCGGTCGCGCGCGCCTTGCCGATCAACCGCGCGAGCATCCACGACGCGCCGCCATCGGGCACCAGCCCGATATTGACGAACGCCTGCAAGAAATAGCCGCTTTCGCCCGCGATGCAGAAATCGGCGGCGAGCGCGAGGCTGCACCCGATCCCCGCCGCCGGGCCGTTGACCGCGCTGACGATTGGCACGCTCGCCTGCGCAAGCTTCAGCATTGCCGGATTATAGCTGCCGGTCAGCGATTGCCTGGCGCGCTCCGCTGTGGACATCGCTTGCGCCTGATCGCGCCCCGCCAGATCGGCGCCCGAACAAAAGGCGCGCCCCTCGCCCGTAATCAGCACCGCGCGCGCGCCATCGAGATGGTCGATCGCATGGCCGATTTCAACGAACATCGCGGGCGGCGCGGCATTCAGCCGTTCCGGCCGGTTGAGCGTGAGGACAAGCACATCGCCCGTCCGTTCGGTGCGGATCATTTCATAGGTCATGCGACACCCTCTTCCCGACGATATTCTGATGCCAAGGATGCACCGCAATGCCGAAAAATGCAATTGCACGGCGCGATTTAGAAGAGCGGGTATGCGGCTTACGCCCTGTCACCCCCGTGCCGCTACGGCGCCGCTGCGTTCAGTGATCGCGCTTCGGCGTCTCCATGATTTCGGTCAGCACGCCGCCCATATCCTTGGGATGGACGAAAAAGATCAGCGTGCCGTGCGCACCGATTCGGGGCTCGCCAAGCACTTTGGCGCCCCTGGCCTCAAACCACGCCTTGGCGTCGTGGATGTCGGGGACTTCGTAACAGACATGGTGCTGGCCCCCGACCGGATTCTTCGCGAGGAAACCATGGATCGGCGACGCCTCGCCCAACGGCTCGATCAGCTCAATCTGGGTGTTGGGCGTATCGACAAAGCACACTTTCACCCCTTGCGCGGGCAGGTCGAACGGCGCGTGGATCTTGGTCGCGCCGAGAATGTCACGATAAAGCGCGATCGATGCTTCGATCGACGGGGTTGCGACGCCGATATGGTTGAGGCGGCCGAGTTTCATGAAAACAAAAATCCATGCGTTGGGCAGAAAATATCATGCAATATCGCACCCAAGTCCATGGCTGCGTTCAAGAAAACCCCGAGCAAAGCTGCGGCAATAGCGACCAATAGAGCCTTCCAGAACCAAGAAGGCGCCTGTGATAATTCAGTTTTCATGCGCGTCCCCTGCAGCGGAGCATTTTCATGCACTTTTTCCCAAGAGTCTTCCAACTGCTTCCCCCGCAACTTCCGTGCTTCCAGCATCCATTTTGCGGCCCGCTCTGGCGGTGTTTGACGCAGGATGGACCCTGAACCAAGCTCAGGGCCACGGCTTGGGGGCGCGGGCTAGATACCGCATCAAAAAAATTCACTCATGAATACCGCATGACCATGTAGATGATAGCGCCTGCGGTAACCCCAAGGGCCAAAATTGTGACCTGAATCGCGCCTTTGCGTGAGGAATTATCGTTCATTCTCTGCTCCTAAAGCGGAATATTATCATGCTTCTTCCACGGATTCTCGAGCACTTTCCCGCGCAGTTTGCGTAACCCCAGCGCCACCCGGCGCCGGGTCGAATGCGGCTGGATCACTTCGTCGATAAAGCCTTTTGACGCCGCCACAAACGGGTTGGCAAAGCGCGCCTCATATTCCGCGGTCCGCTCGGCAATTTCCTCAGGCGTCTTGCCCCGAAAGATGATCTCGACCGCACCCTTTGCCCCCATCACCGCGATTTCGGCGGTCGGCCAGGCATAGTTCAGATCGCCGCGCAGATGCTTCGATGCCATCACGTCATACGCGCCGCCATAGGCTTTGCGGGTAATCACCGTGATCTTGGGCACGGTCGCCTCGGCATAAGCGAAGAGCAGCTTTGCGCCGTGCTTGATAATCCCGTTCAGCTCCTGCGCGGTGCCGGGCAAAAAGCCGGGGACATCGACCAAAGTGACGATCGGAATTTCGAACGCATCGCAGAACCGCACAAACCGCGCGCCCTTTTTCGCCGAATTAATGTCGAGCACGCCCGCCAGCACCATTGGCTGGTTGGCAACGATGCCAACCGTGCGCCCCTCAATCCGCCCGAAACCGCACAGGATATTGCCAGCATGGCCGGGCTGAATTTCGAAAAAATCGCCCTCATCGACCATTTTTCGGATCAGCTCGTGCATGTCATAGGGCTGATTGGCGCTCGCCGGGATCAGCGTGTCGAGGCTGTCCTCAATCCGGTCCCACGGGTCGGCGGTCGGGCGTTCGGGCACCCCCTCGCGGTTAGAGGCGGGCAGGAAGTCGATGAAATCACGCGCGGCGAGCAGCGCGTCGATATCATTGTCAAACGCGACATCGGCGACGCCCGATTTGGTGGTGTGAGTAACTGCGCCGCCCAGTTCTTCCTGCGTGACAACTTCGTTAGTCACGGTCTTGACGACATCGGGGCCGGTCACGAACATATAGGACGAGTCCTTCACCATGAAGATGAAGTCGGTCATCGCGGGTGAATAAACCGCGCCGCCCGCACACGGCCCCATGATGAGCGAGACCTGCGGCACCACGCCCGATGCCAGCACGTTGCGCTGAAACACTTCGGCATAACCGCCAAGGCTGGCGACCCCCTCCTGAATCCGCGCGCCACCCGAATCGTTCAGGCCAATGACCGGCGCGCCCACCTTCATCGCCATGTCCATGATCTTGCATATCTTCTGCGCATGCCGTTCGGATAGCGAGCCGCCGAACACGGTGAAATCCTGGCTGAAGACAAACACCAGCCGCCCGTTGATCGTGCCGCTGCCGGTCACCACACCGTCGCCGGGGATAATCTGATCTGCCATGCCGAAATCGACGCAATTGTGCTCGACATACATGTCGAGTTCCTCAAACGAGCCCGCATCGAGCAGCACGTCGAGCCGCTCGCGCGCGGTCAGCTTGCCCTTAGCATGCTGGGCGTCGATGCGCTGTTGCCCGCCGCCCATCCGCGCGGCGCCGCGTTTTGCCTCAAGCTGATCGACAATGGTCTGCATGGCGTGCCCTTTTTGGAAAAATTGCGCGCCAACCTCTTCCAATATTTGAACGCGGATGCAAGCGACCGGGGGTTAGGGCACAGGGCGCATCGGCACTATGATAACCGGGCGGCCCAGCGCACGGGCGCGGACGATGGTGTCGGCGGTGCCGCCAGGGCCGCCGCCGGGCACACCGGAATCGATCGCGATGAGCAAATCACAGCTGCTGATAATCCGCAGTCCGATCGCCGCGTGCATATCGACCGCACCCGATTCGAGCACGCCCATATCGATATGGTGGCACAAGGTGCGCTGGGGCGCCTCTTCGGCGGCGGCATCGCTTGCAATGCCGAGCACGCGCATCCGATCGCGACACAAGGCGATCATCAGCGCATCGGCGCCCTTCGCAATCCCGGTCACCAGCCGCAGCGGCCGGCCATTGGCCGCGCGCGCCTCGATCGCTGCGGTCAGTGCCGCGGCAATTTCGGCGGTCGGTGTGAAATCGCGCGGCCCGGCAAAGCCGATGGTGAACGGCGGCAGGGTGGCCCCGTCGATCATCTGCACGGGGTCGACCTGTGCGAGCCAATCGCGCCCCTCGGCACGCGCACGCAGCAACCGAAATCGCACCTTAGGATAGGCCGCACGCAGCGCCCGCGCGAACCCGGCATAAGCTGCGCGGCGGGCGCTGGCGCGGGCATTGGCCCCCTCACCGGGCGCAAGCGGTGGCTCGGCGGGGATCGCGATCAACAGTCGGCACACCTCGCCTGTGGCGGCCGCCAACAGCGCCGCCGTCGGTTCGGCGCTCAGTTCAAGCGCCAGCACCCCCGCACCGACGACCCAGCGCGCGTCGGGGCCCCGCCGCTCGACAATGCGCTGGTAATCGGTGGCCGTGCGGCCGCCACTTTTGATCCAGTCGATCAGCGTTTCAATCTGATCCCGGTCCTTTTGCCGTTCGTCCTGCGCAAGCTCGCCATAGCGCGCGCCGCCAAAGTCGAGCTGTTCGCGCCGCCGTGCCGCATCGTCGCGCGGGCCGGGGCGCCAGCCATCGACAACGCGGTCGACGCACCAGCGGACATGCTCGAATCCGGCGACCGCCTCAAGTGCTGCGCCATCATCGCTCGCCAGCATTTGCCCCAGCCGGTCAGCAGCAGCCACCGACAGGCCAAATCCCGGCGCGTTTGCGGCGCAATCCTCAAACCCAAGCAACGCAAGCTTGTCGATCGCATGAATTGCCGCGCGCCGATTGCTCACCCGCAATGTCTCGGCCAGCTGGTCAAACGGCATGTCGGGCGCGTAGCGATGGTGGATTGCGGTCGCTAGGCTGGTGATGGGGCGGTTGCACGGTGTGCCGATCGCGCCAACTTCGGCAGGATCACCGATCAGCACGACATCGTCCTGCAAATCCGCCGCCGTATCGCCAAACCGCAACACCGGGTCGCGGTGCATCGCATCAACGGCAAGGCGGCGCGTATCGGCGATGACGAAGATCCGCGCGGGCCAGCGCTCGCCCTTGGCCATGGCATGATGCAGGCCAAGCGCCTGAGGCAAGGACGCGGCAACGCGCGCAAACACATAGAGCGAAGGTGGGTCGCAATCCTCCACCCCGCGCAACACCGGATCATCGCAGGTCCACGCAATGCTGGCCGGATCGGCGGCGACAAAGTCAATATCGGCCCAGCGCGCAAGCGCCGCATGGCGCGCGCACCAGCGCGCGCGGGCGCGATCGCCATCGGCGTCGATCACGGTGATACGCGGTCGGGCATAGCTTGGCGGCGGAAAAGTGCCGTTCAGCACCAATTGCTCAATCACGGACCAGGTCGACTGGTCAAACCCGATAATGACGGCATGGAGCCGTGCCTGCCCACAGGCGCGCGCGGCCAACATCGGTCGATAGCGGGTGACGAGGAATTCCGCCGTCGCCTCTGCCATGCTCACGGTTTGCGGACGTCGGCGCTGCGCATCGCCGCCGGGATTGGGCAAGTCGCGCGACCGCTCCAGCAGCATCCGATCCTCAAAATTCATCCAGACGCGGCGCGCAAGCTGTGGGTGAAACGCAAGAATTTCTCCGGCAATCGCCAGCGTTTCGGCGTCGGAACCGGCGGAAATGAAAATGCGACGGGCGTGGCGAAGGCGGGCGGCGGGCAAATCGTCGCGCCGGGCCAGATCGCGCGCATCACCGACATACAGCTCGATACCCTGCCGCCGTGCCTCGCTTTGAGCAAAGGTGCTGGGCGCGCGTGTTATTGCGACAACCCGGCCGCCTCCCAAATTCTGCAACGCAATCGCGATGCAGCGCCCAACCCGGCCGCTGCCAAATTTCTGCAAAGCAATCGCCATGCCGCGCCCGACCCGACCGCTTCCCGATTTCTGCAACGCGACCGCCATGCCGCGCCCCACCCGGCCATAACCGATCACCAGATCATGATGCCCGTACCAAAACCATCGCCCCCAGGCGAACACCCGCGCGCGAAATCCGGCAACAAGTGCAAGCAGCGCGACGAAAATGCCGAGCAACAGCGCCAACAACCGCACAACCGACAACCACCATAAAGCTTCGTCCGTTGGCGCGCCCGTCGTCCCGTTCCGCACATCAAGTGCAAATTCGCTAAACCCGCCACCAAAATGCTGAAGCGCGAAATAAAACGAGTCGATCAGCCGCCACCACCCAGAGCCCTTATAGTTGCCGTCAGGCAGCGCCGCCCACCACGCCATTATCCCACCGATCAGGACAAGGATGAACAGCACATATAGCAGCCCACGGCCTCGCATTGGCGACTCCCCCAAATCTGATCGGTCAACCCGGGTATCTTTGCGCGCACCGCACGCCTGCGCCAGCGATAATGCGCGTCAACCACTTCCAATCTTTGGGCTGGGTGCAAGCGGTGCGCCGGGCACCGACGAAAAAGCCCGCCATCTCATTGAGAACGCGGGCTTTTAATGGTGGGCGTGGCAAGGATTGAACTTGCGACCCCTGCGATGTCAACACAAGCTGTAAGCGCAGAAGCGCAGATTTTCGCGGCTTTTGCTCGACGTGATTGCAGAACACCTGCCGAACATAACCAGAATCGTGCCAACTTTCACCGGAGTTTCACCGGACCACTTTTCCAGGCAAGCGTTCGATTGACGCGCCGAACGCGCGATCCGCGCTTGCTTACGCGGCGGTTGCCCCTACCCCGGCCAGCGCCATGCGCTGAGGCGCGCAAAGGGTATCGACATTCCCATAACCTACTCCAGTCGGCTGCGACGCGCGGGTCGGGCTGGCGACTGCTGGTGATAACGGCCATCGGCCCTTACCGTGCCCGACCAAAGCACTTGCTTGGTCGGACACGCCCCCGCATCGCGAACACCGAGGCTAAAGCGCCTCGCCGACGGTCGCAACCCAGGCGTTGCCAAGCGCGTTGCGACGCTTTGCCGTCGATAGCCACGCCGCTTGAGGCTGCCCCAGCCGCGGGCCTCTCCAAAACCGGCCGGTGATAACTGCGTGCATATGGGGCTTTTTGATCCAGCCCCCCTGCCCGTCATCGAGTGCGTGCAGCGCCCAGTCAGCCACCATGCCGTTGGCGACGAGCTGCTCATCCAGAAACGTCAAGATCAGCTCGCGCCAACCGGCCTCGTCCATGGCGGTCGGCAGCCATCCAATGGCGTGGAACGCGACCGGCGCACTTGGCCGATCGATGATCGCAGCATCGTCGGCCCGCTGCCATAGGTCGAGCCCCGCAATAGGGTCGGCATCGCATCCGATCGGGCCGCGGCGGCCATGGTCGATTAGGTCCGGACAGGCTGCAAGCTTGGCAGCAAAGTCGGGCGTTGGCCCGAACAGGTCGGTGCCATTTTCGCGCACGATGTACAACGCATTGGCGGTCGCTGACCAGAATGTCTTGGTCTGGTCGGAAGGCACGCCCGCCTGTGGGTGCAGGATCGGCGTGATGTCGAACGGCTGCTGTTGCGTGGTCGCAGCAAAGGCGCTGATCGCGGCAAGCTTGGCCGAATGGGTCGGGATTGGGGCATGGATCATGAGTGTATTTCCTCTTGGGTATTCCGTCGCACGGGCGTGAGGCGGCTTCGCCTGCTGCGCAGGCTGAAGGTCGTGATGATTTAAGGCCAGCGCTGGTCAGTGGGTCGGGCGGGGTGTCTTGCGGATCAGCACGGCAAGCACGCGCTCGAGTGAGCGCATCAGGTCGCGAACCGAGCGATGCCGGGCAAAGCGTCGG
>PNLG01000351.1 GCA_013822915.1 Sphingomonas sp.
ACAGCAACTCATCATCGCCCGCGAAACCATGAAGCGCGGCGGATAACGACGAAGGATAAATGTACGATGGATACCAGCACCCTGTTCCGCCTCGACGGTCGTATCGCGCTTGTGACCGGCGGGTCGCGCGGCATTGGCAAGATGATTGCGGCCGGCTTTATCGGACAGGGCGCGCGGGTCTTCATCTCGTCGCGCAAGGCGGATGTGTGTTTTGCGGCTGCCGAGGAATTGGGACCAAACTGCACCGCGCTGCCGCAGGATGTCTCGACCGTGGCCGGGTGCGCTGCACTTGCCGCGCAACTGGCCGAACACACCGACAAGCTCGACATTCTGGTAAACAATGCAGGCGCCGCCTGGGGCGAACCGTTTGAAGTGTTCCCTGAAAAAGGGTGGGATAAGGTGATGGACCTGAACGTCAAATCGCCCTTTTTTCTGACGCAGAAGCTGCACGACGCGCTGAAGGCCGCGGCGAGCGCCGCCCGGCCCGCCAAGGTCATCAACATCACCTCCATCGACGGGCTGCGGCTCAACCCTTGGGAAACCTATAGCTATCACGCCTCAAAATCGGCGCTCATCTACCTCACCAAGCGGATGGCGGCGCGGCTGGTGCGCGATCACATCAACGTCACCTCGATCGCGCCGGGCGCCTTTGCCAGCGAAATGAACAAGGCAGCCCGCGACCATGGCGATGTGATCGCGCAAGGGATTCCCGCCAAGCGTATCGGCGTGGACGAGGATATGGCCGGCACCTCCATCTACCTTGCCAGCCGGGCGGGCGACTATGTGGTGGGGGAGACGATCGCGGTCGATGGCGGGCTCGTCTATGGCGCGGTCGGCACCAGCATCGACGCGTGATCTGGCAAAATGCGCCAATTTATGGGAAATCTCGCGGCACCCGCTCTGGTTGGCTTTTGTAAATATCCATTTTTATCAATATGATAGGTGTATGGCATGAATAATGCACCTCTCGAACCGGGGGCGGTTTCCACCCGTGAGAGGAGTATGAAAATGAGCTTCATGATTTTGGCCGCTTTGGCGGCGAACACAGCAATTGCGGACAAGAATGCAAAAATCGGGCCCGGCGACTGGATCCAAGTCGCTGAATCAGCCCGCAAAATGAATGTGTCCGCCGATTCACTTTATATGGCGATGACCAGCAAGGAGGCGCCACGGCCGAAAACGCGCCAGGTGCGCTACTGCGTCCCGCGTGCGGAGATTGTCGCTGGCAAATCGGGCATGGTATGTCGCACGCGTAACCAATGGGCATCTTTCGGTCTCGAAGTGCCCAGCAGGAATGGCTAAGCGGGCCGCAACCGGCCCGCTATTCTCCATGTATATGAAGGCGAGCACTGTCCGCATGACCAAGGCGGCGGTGCTCGCCCGCGTTACCGAGGCTCGAACGACGGCCGCAACGGCACGCCCCGGCGGACATATTTTGTTACAAATCCGCCGAATCCTGCGATAATTGATACAAACTTTGCCCGCACACTGTTCCTCGTGGTTATTGCCGAGCTTGGGAGTGGATATGGTAAAGTCGTGTTTTCCGTGGGCGGCAATGATGATGTCACTTTCGGTGCTGGGCGGGTGCAACAACGCATCGGGACCAACCGCTACATCGCCGGTGGCAGTCACGCCCGCCCCCTCCCCCACACCGACACCAACCCCTACCCCAACCCCCACGCCGACCCCGCCGCCGGTCTCAGCCGCGCCTTCCGTTGAGCGCGAAGTAATGCCCGCAGCGACCAATGCGGCAATCAACATCAACCTGTCGCCGCATGTCGTCATCAATCCCAATCCGGCGGTGACAGCGCGCGGGCGCTTGTTCGTCATGCTGCCGGGCACCTTGGCGGTCGCGCGCACCTATCGCTTGATCCTGCGCACCGGCGCGGCGCGTGGTTATCACACGCTGGGCCTGACCTATCCCAATGACGAGGCGATCGAGGGGCTGTGCGGCGCATCCGCCGATCCCGACTGCGCGGGGCGCGCCCGAACCGAAGTGATCACCGGCGAGAACACCAGCACGCTCGTCAATGTCAATCCGGCCAATTCGATCACCAATCGCCTGATCGCGCTGCTGCAATTCCTTGACCGCAGTTTCCCGACCGAGGGTTGGGGCCAATATCTGGCGAATGGTCAGCCGCGCTGGGATCTCATCACCGTCGCCGGGCATTCGCAGGGAGGCGGCCATGCTGGGCTTCTCGCCAAGCGGGTCTTGCTCAACCGCGCCGTCATGTTCTCCAGTCCCGGCGATACTGGCCCGGCACCAAACAGCTCGGCGGCGTGGATCTCGCTGCCCAATGTCACCCCCGTGGACCGGCAGTTCGGCTTTACCCACCTCCAGGACCCGCTACTATTGTTCGCGGGCGTTTCGCAGAACTGGCAGGCGATCGGGTTGGCCGCGTTCGGCGCGCCGACAAGCGTGGACGGCGCCAGCGCACCCTTTGGCAATTCGCATCAGCTCACCACCAACGCGGCGCCCAACCCCAACCCCACTGGCCCCACGGCATCGCCCGCGCACGGGGCGCCGGTGGTCGATGCGGTCACCCCGCTGACGGTGCAGGGGACGCCGCTGTTCGAACCGGTGTGGATTTACCTCGCCTTTCCCTGAAACGGGCCGGGTTGCCCATGACAAAGCCGACCAGCAGCATCGGCTGATCGGCTTTCCTGGCCCATGGCGATCGATGTGCGGCTTACTTGGTGTCCTTCAGCCCGACGCATTGTTTCCAGATGCCGCCAATTGT
The DNA here is from genome assembly GCA_013822915.1 of Sphingomonas sp. GTDB lineage: Bacteria > Pseudomonadota > Alphaproteobacteria > Sphingomonadales > Sphingomonadaceae > Sphingomonas. The sequence goes on from PNLG01000351.1 coordinate 2,742, forward strand.
GCCGAATTCGCGGCGATATTCGATCCGGCTACCCGTGCCGTCGGGGAACACCGAAAAGGCAAGCGACACGCCGCCATAGCCGTTCTTGATCAGCACCACGCGCGAGCCATCGGGCTTTTCAAGGGCCGCCGTATTGTTCTTGTTCGCAAGGCAGAAGGTAACTTCCTGCACCGATTTTTCCGTGCGGAACACTTCCGTCGGCGGCTTTTGCAACACTTTTTCGGTCGATGCGCACCCCCCAACCACGGTCGCCACGCCAACCACGGTCAACGCCATCATACGCATCGTCACCTGTTCCTTTCCCAAGGATGTTTCCCTGTCCCGACGCTGACGCCGGACTGTCTCACTTGGGCAAGTATGTCGCGCCGTCCAGCGGATCAGCCGACGATACCCCCCGCTGCCAGGACAGCCAGCGTCACCAGCTCCCCAGCCGTGCTGGTCATTGGGGCGATCTGCACCGGCTTTTCCATCCCCACCAGCATTGGCCCGATCACGGCATCGCCGCCCAGTTCGCGCAGCAGCTTGGCCGAAATATTGGCCGATTGCAGCCCCGGCATGATGAGCACATTGGCGGGGCCGGACAGCCGCGCAAACGGATATTTGGCGAGTTGTTTCGGGTTGAGCGCGACGTCGGGGGCCATTTCGCCCTCATATTCAAACTCCACCCCGCGCGCGTCGAGCACGCCGACCGCTGCCCGGATATTTTCCAGCCATTGCCCCTCGGGATTGCCGAAATTGGAATAGCTGAGGAAAGCGACGCGCGGTTCATGCCCCATGCGCCGCGCAACCAGCGCGGTTTGCGTCGCGATATCGGCCAGCTCGTCTGCGGTCGGCCGCTCGTTGATCGTGGTATCGGCCATGAACACCGTGTGGCTTTGCCCGACCATCAGGTGGATGCCAAACGGGGTGCAGCCCGCCGCCGGATCAATGACGCGCCGCACTTCGCGCATCGTATGGGCATAGGTGCGGGTGATGCCGGTGATCATTGCATCCGCCCGGCCCAGTTGCAGCAGTACCGCGCCAAACACATTGCGGTCCTGATTGATCATCCGTTCGCAATCCCGCCGCAGATAACCGCGCCGCTGCAGCCGGTTATACAAGAAACTGACCATATCGGGGACCAGCGGCGACTTGCGGCTGTTGTGGAGTTCATAGCTGTCGGGGTCCGCCACGCCGAGCGCGCGCAACCGGTCGGGCACGTCATCGCGCCCGACCAGCACCGGGGTGCCATAGCCCCCCTCTTTGAACGCGATTGCTGCGCGTAGCACGACTTCCTCCTCCCCTTCGGCGAACAGGACGCGCTTGGGCCGGGCGCGCGCGCCATCATAAGCGAGTGACAGCACCGACGTCGTTGGATTGAGCCGCGCCTTCAGACATTGGCGATAGGCGGCCATATCGGCAATCGGCCGGGTGGCGACGCCTGAGTCCATGGCCGCCTGCGCGACGGCGGCTGGCACAATTTCCATCAGCCGCGGATCAAAGGGTGCGGGGATGATGTAATCGGGGCCAAAGCTGTGCTGCACGCCATATGCCTGCGCCACTTCCTCGGGCACTTGCTGACGCGCCAGTTCGGCCAGCGCGTTGGCAGCGGCGATCTTCATTTCCTCGGTAATCCCGGTTGCTCGCACATCCAGCGCGCCGCGAAAGATAAACGGAAAGCCGAGCACATTATTGACCTGGTTCGGATAATCCGACCGGCCGGTTGCGACAATCGCGTCGGGGCGCGCGGCCTTTGCCTCGGGCGGGGTGATTTCGGGATCGGGATTGGCCATTGCAAAGATGATCGGCCGCGGCGCCATGCCGCGCACCATGTCCTGCGACACGGCCCCCGCCGCTGACAGCCCCATGAACACATCGGCGCCGACCAGCGCCTCGGTCAAGGTCCGGCGCTCGGTCGGGACAGCGTGCGCCGATTGCCACTGATTAACGCCTTCGCGCCCGCGCCAGATCACCCCCTTGCGGTCGCACATCAGCAAATTGTCGCTCGGCAGGCCCATCGCCTTGATCAACTGGGCACAGGCAATTGCGGCCGCCCCCGCGCCGTTCATGACGACCTTGGTATCCTTGATATCACGGCCCGTCAGATACAGCGCGTTGATCAGCCCGGCGGCGGCAATGATCGCGGTGCCGTGCTGATCGTCATGAAACACCGGGATGTTCATCCGTTCGCGCAGTTCCTGCTCGATGATGAAACATTCGGGCGACTTGATATCTTCCAGATTGATGCCGCCAAAGCTCGGCTCAAGCAATTCGACGCATTCGATAAAGCGCTGAACATCCTCGGTCTTCACCTCGATATCGATCGAATCGACGTCGGCAAAGCGCTTGAACAGCACCGCCTTGCCCTCCATCACCGGTTTGGAGGCGAGCGCGCCCAGATTGCCCAGCCCCAGAATCGCGGTACCGTTGGAAATCACCGCGACCAGATTGCCCTTGGCGGTATAGTCATAGGCGGTGGCCGGATCGGCGGCGATCGCGCGCACGGGGGCGGCGACGCCGGGGGAATAGGCAAGCGCCAGGTCGCGCTGCGTCGCCATCGGCTTGGTGGCGACAACCTCGATCTTGCCGGGTCGCCCCTCGGCGTGAAAAAGCAGCGCTTCGCGATCGAGCTGTTCGTTGGAATCGTCGGTCATGGGCGCTCCCTGATGATATCCTTGCTGTTCTAGGCGGCGATGGCGCGCGCGTCACCCCATCGCATTAGCCGACCTGTTCAACCTGCACCGACAGCCGGTTGAGCGTTGCGGTGCCAAAGCTGGTCATGAAGGCAATGTCGGCGGCGTCACGCCCCACGCCGATCCGCGCGATCGACCCCTGAACCGCCATCCCGGTCGGATCAATCAGATGCCAGCCCCCACCCAGAAACACCTCGACCACCGCATGAAAATCCTGTGGCTTGACGCCCAGCGCATAGACGCTTGCCATGCGCGCGGGGATGCCCGCTGCCCGCACCAGCGCAATCATGACATGCGAATAATCGCGGCACACGCCCTGACGCCGCACGAAACTGTCGATCGCCGTGGTATCGGCATCGCTCACGCCGCGGACATAGGTAAAATGCGCCTCCACCCAGTCGCGTATCGCCGCGACCAGCGCGCCGCCCTCTCGCCCGGCAAATTCGGCTTCGACAAAGCTGTCAAACTGGTCCGACGCGCAATAACGCGACCCCATCAGATATTGCACGACATCAGCGGGCAGGCAGTGCGGCGCGACGCGGGGCAGCGCGCGCCAGTCGGCCGGCGTGCGCGTGATCGCGACCGTCGCACGGTAATCGACCACCAGCCGCTGCTCAACCCGCAGCCATAACCGGTCGCCAATGCCGTCCTGAGCGGGGACGCGCGCAAAGTTATTGCCGTCGGACAAGTCGATCCACGCATGTTCGACATATTGCCCCGGCTCGATCGCTGCTTCGAGTTGCAGGAGAATGTCGGTCGGTTCGGCAAAGCGATAGTCCAGTTCGGTGTGAATCCGCACCCGCATGCCGCCGCTGTTCCTCTCGCTGCTTGTCATTTGCTTGTCGTCGACACTTAGCGCGTGGGTTGAGTCAATCTGATGACGCTTGCGCGCATGACGGCGGGAAAATTCTTCGCTAACCACAGCGTCAATGTCGACTGCTGCTCCCACGCCAATGATGGCGCAATATCTGGCACTGAAGGCCGAGGTTGCCGATTGCCTGTTGTTTTACCGCATGGGCGATTTTTTTGAGCTGTTTTTCGATGATGCCCGCATTGCCGCTGCCTGTCTCGACATCGCGCTGACGGCGCGCGGCGAGCATGATGGCGCACCAATTCCGATGTGCGGGGTGCCCGCCCATGCCGCCGATGGCTATCTTGCCCGCCTCATCAAGGCGGGGCACCGGGTCGCGATTGCCGACCAGACCGAAAGCCCGGAGGCGGCCCGCCGCGCGCGCGGGTCAAAGGCGCTGGTCGCGCGCGCGATTGTGCGAGTGGTGACGGCAGGCACGCTGACCGAGGACGCGCTGCTCGATGCGCGCGCCGCCAATTGGTGCTGCGCGATCGGTGAAGCGGCGGGCGGCGTCGCGATTGCCGCTGCCGATATCTCGACCGGCCGGTTCGACATCATCGAATCGAGCGCATCCGCGCTTGCCGCCGACCTTGCCCGGTTGAACGCCGCCGAGGCGATTGTGGCGGCGGGATCGCCCTTTGCCGCCTTGGCCAGCGCCGAGCGGCCGCGCGACGATTTTCAGTCCACGCGCGGCGCCGCCCGACTGGCTGACTTGTTCGGCGACGACGCGATCGGGCGCCTGAGCCGCGCCGCCTGTGCCGCCGCCGCGGGGCTGATCGCGTATCTCGACCATAATGGGCGCGGGGCGCTGCCGTTTCTGCGCCCGCCCGTGCTTGCCCGCACGGGTGAGGCAATGGCGATTGACGCGGCCACCCGCGACAGCCTTGAGCTGACGCAGACGCAATCGGGGGGGCGACGGGGCAGCTTGCTTGACGCGATTGACCGGACGGTGACCGGGGCGGGCGCGCGCCTGCTGGCGGCGGACATTGCCGCGCCGCTGATGGACACAGGCGCGATCAACGCCCGGCTCGACCTGGTGACGCACTTCGTCGGCGATCAATTGCTGCGCGACATGCTGCGCAGCAATTTGCGCAGCGTGCCCGATATCGGTCGCGCCACCGGGCGACTTGCCGCCGGGCGGGGCGGCCCGCGCGATCTGGGCCAATTGCGCGACGGGCTCGACGCGGCATGGCGGCTGGGCGCGCAATTGGGGGCGCTCACCGATGCCCCGGCGCTGCTCACGACGCTCGCGCCCCGGTTGCGCGGGCATGGTGCGCTGATCGACCTGCTGACCCGCGCGCTCGTCCCCGCCCCGCCAATTGAGGCAAGCGCGGGCGGCTATATCGCCGATGGCTATGACGCTGCCCTTGATGACCTGCGCCAGACAGGGGCGGGCGGCAGGCGCGCCATTGCGGCGTTGGAAGCGCAATATCGCGACCAGACCGGCATTGCCGCGCTCAAAATCCGCCACAATGCGGTGCTTGGCTATCACATCGAAGTCCCCGCCCGACATGGCGACGCGCTGATGCGCGCGGACAGCGGCTTTACCCATCGCCAGACCATGGCGGGCGCGGTCCGCTTCAACGCCCCCGACCTGCATGAGGCAGCGCTGAAGGTAACGCAGGCGGGCGCCCATGCGCTCGCCGCGGAGGCCGCGCATCTGGAGGAATTGACCGCAGCGGCACTCGCCGCGCGGGAGGCGATTGCCGCCACTGCCGACGCGCTGGCCCGGATTGATGTCGCAACCGCGCTCGCCGAACGCGCGGCGGAGGGCGATTGGGCGCGGCCTGACCTTGTCAGCGAGCCGTGTTTTGAGATCAGCGCCGGGCGGCACCCGGTGGTGGAGGCTGCGGTCAGGCGCGCGGGCGGGCGCTTTGTCGCCAATGATTGCCTGCTAACCCCGGACTCGCGGCTGTGGCTGGTCACTGGCCCGAACATGGGGGGCAAATCCACGTTCCTGCGGCAAAGCGCGCTGATTACGGTGCTGGCACAGGCGGGGAGCTATGTTCCCGCCGCCCGCGCACGGCTTGGCCTGGTCGACCGCTTGTTCAGCCGGGTCGGCGCGTCGGATAATCTCGCGCGCGGGCAATCGACCTTCATGGTCGAAATGGTCGAGACCGCCGCGATCCTGGCGCAAGCCACACCCCGCAGTCTCGTCATCCTTGATGAGGTCGGGCGCGGCACCAGCACTTATGACGGGCTGGCGATTGCGTGGGCGGTGGTGGAGGCGATCCACGACGATAATCGCTGCCGCTGCTTGTTCGCCACCCATTATCACGAACTGACGCGCCTTGCCGAGCGGTGCGACGCGCTGTCGTTGCACCATGTTCGCGCGCGGGAATGGCAGGGGGAGCTGGTGCTGCTCCACGAAGTCGCAAGCGGCCCGGCGGATCGAAGCTATGGACTGGCTGTCGCCCGACTTGCCGGACTACCCCCGGCGACGATCGCGCGGGCCAAGGCGGTGCTGGCAAAGCTTGAGGCGGGGCGCGCAAAGACCGGCGGGCTGGCCGCGGGGCTTGATGACCTGCCGCTGTTCGCCGCCGCCGCGGCAGAGGCCGCGCCACCCCCCGATCCGCTGCGAGAAGCGCTGGCGGCGATTAACCCCGACCAGATTTCTCCCCGCGACGCGCTGGACGCGCTCTATCAGCTCAAGGCGCTGGGCGACGTGCGGTAGCGCCGGTCACCCTTGCCGCAAGCGCATGTCAAAGGCAGCGCTGGCATCACCCAGCGTGCCCGATTGCGCCCGGACATGATCAGTAACATCGGCAATGCTCTTGGCCAGATTGATCGCGTTATCCGCCTGTGTCGCAAGTGCTTGCAAATCGGCCTGCACCGATTGCCCGCTTGCGGTCGCGCGCTCGACGCTGGCGAAAATGCCGTCGGTCGCATCGGATTGGTGCGCGATCGCATCCACAATATCGCCCGTGCCGCTGGCGATTTGCTCGACACTGCCCGCCATCGCCTCGATCGAAGCGGCAACGTCTTCGGCATTATTGTCCATGTCGGCGATGTGTTGCGCAATGCCGACGGCCGCGGCCCGCGTTTGCGCCGCCAAGGCCTTGACCTCGCCTGCCACGACCGCAAAGCCGCGCCCTGCCTCGCCCGAATGCGCGGCCTCGATCAGCGCGTTTAGCGCAAGCGTGTTGGTCCGCGCGGCAATCCGCTCAATTTCGGCCGTAATGCCGCGCACCATCTGCGTGCTTTGAGCAAGTGCCTTCGCCCGCGCGCGCGCGCGGGCGGAATTTGCCTCGGCCGCCGCAGCGGCGTTCACCTGTCCCTCGACCTGAGCACCGATCTGCTCGATCGACGTACGCAGCCGGGCTGCGGCGCTTTGCACAGCGGCCATCGCCTGACCCGCGCTGACCGCCCGTTCGCGCACGGAGCCGACATGGCGCGCACTTGCGTCACCCACGCGGATCAAAAGCTTGGTAGAGCCGCCAAGCTGCCCCACGGCCTCGCCCAGCGCGTCGACGACGGCGACCACGCTGGTCTCGAAACGCTGCGCATGTTCGGTCATCAACGCGCGGTGTTCGGCGGCGGCACGTGCGTCTTCGACGGCGCGCGCTTCTGCATGGCGACGCTCGAGCGCGCGCTGCGCTTCATTGGCGTTTGCCTCTTCCTCGGCGCGACGGCGCTGCAACGTCTCGATCTCGGCCGCTGCCCGCAACCGGTCGCTGAACAGCCGCGCCTGGCCCGAATTTAGCACTGCCAGCGAACCGATAAACACCAGAATAGCGGCGGCATAGGCATACGGCACCGCGACCAGCGAGGTAAGGCTCAGCCACAACCGCACGCCAACAATCAGCATGAACGCCAGCCCCGCCCCCGGCACCAACGTGAAAATCGACCCGCCCACACAAATCAGCGCGACAATCAAGCACGGCAGCGCAATCCGGTCCTCGACAAACGGCGCCGTCATCAGCGCGGAGATCACCACAAACCAGCCAATCGCATTGGATACTGCATAGGCATATACGCGCCGGTTCGCCGCCGCGAGCGGGAGCGCCGCTCGCTCGTCCGGATTATGCCCGAACATCGGCCGGATCATGATAACGGCGGTAAACAACGGCAACACCGAAAAAATAATGTCCGGTCGACCGAGACGCAGCGCGTAGACGCCGCACAGCACCATCGGCAGCAGGATATTGGCCGCGCCAAATCCGCGAATCAGATTGATCGTCACCCGGACTCGTTCAGGGCGGCTCAGTGCGTCGATGCCCACCAGACGCAAAAGGCCGTCGCGCGTAAAGGAATATCCCCCCAACGTCATGCGCCAGCCCTGCTCGCTCTGTGTCAACATCACCAGATGGCTTACGCAGAATTGGTGAATGAAGCGGTAACGCCGATCCTCGTGACGGCACCGGGCAACGACGCTATAAGTCCGCAAGCATGAGCACACGCTTCACCGTCATTCCTCAACGCCGCGCGATTATCGATCGGCGGCTGCTCGCCGACCGGCTGGCGGCGTTGGAAGGGAGCGACCCGACCGGGTTGCGGGTATCGGCAACGGTGATGCTGAAGGTCGCACTGACCATGGGTCGCGCCGAAATCGCCGAAAGGCTGATCGAACATCCGTCGCGCGGGCTGGAAGCGGCAGCGGCGCAGGCATTTCTGATCGACCAGATCCTGCGACTGCTCTTTGATTTCGCGACCACCCGGCTCCATCCGCCGTCCAGCACCACAACCGCCGAACGGCTCGTGCTGATGGCGGTCGGCGGTTATGGCCGGGGTGAAATGGCGCCGCATTCCGACGTCGACATCGCGTTCCTGATCCCGTCGAAACAAAGCCCCTGGGCCGAACAGGTCATCGAATCGATGCTCTATGCGCTCTGGGATCTGGGGCTAAAGGTCGGGCACAGCGCGCGCTCGCTCGATGACATGGTGCGGCAGGCAAAGGCCGACAACACGATCCGCACCGCGCTGCTCGAAGCACGTTACGTCTGGGGCGACACCAGCCTGTATGACGAGGCCGAACGCCGCTTTCGCGCCGAGGTGCAGGCGGGGTCGGCGCGCGCTTACATCGCCGACAAGCTGGCCGAGCGGAACGAACGGCACCAAAAGATGGGCGACAGCCGCTATGTCGTCGAACCCAATGTGAAGGAGGGCAAGGGGGGCCTGCGCGACCTCCACACTTTGTTCTGGATCGGCAAATATGTCCATAATGTCGGCAGCGCCGCCGGGCTGGTTGACGCCGGGCTGCTGACGGCGGCGGAATATCGCCAGTTTCACCGCGCCGAAAACTTCCTATGGGCCGTGCGATGCCATTTGCATTGCATCACCGGACGCGCCGAGGACCGGCTGACTTTCGACGTGCAGCGCGAGATTGCGGAGCGGATGCGCTATGCGGACCGGCCCGGCGCGTCGCGGGTCGAACGCTTTATGCGGCATTATTTCCTGCAGGCAAAGATTGTCGGTGACCTGACGGGGGTTTTCCTGTCGCACCTGGACGAATCCTTTGCCGCGCGCGGGCGGCGCTTTGGCTTGCCGATGCTGATGCGGCGACCGCGACGGTTGAACGGCTTCATTCTGGACCGTGGACGGCTCACGCTCCCGCGCGACGATTTTTTTGCCGCCGATCCGGTGCGGCTGATCGAGCTGTTTGCGCTTGCCGATAAACACGGCCTTGAAATCCACCCGCTGACGATGCGCACCGCCGCGCGCGACGCAAAGCTCGCCGATGACGTGCGCGATGATCCGCGCGCCAACGCCTTGTTCCTCGATGTACTGACCTCAAAGCGTGATCCCGAAACCGTGCTGCGCTGGATGAATGAAGCCGGCGTATTTGGCCGGTTCGTGCCCGATTTCGGCCGCGTCGTCGCGCAGATGCAATTCGACATGTATCACCATTACACCGTCGATGAACATTCGATCCGCGCCATTGGCCTGCTCGCGCGGATCGAGCGCGGCGAGCTGGAGGAGGACCACCCGCTTGCCGCCAATATCCTGCGTACGATCGTGTCACGCCGCGTGCTGTATATCGCGGTGCTGCTGCACGATATCGCCAAGGGGCGCGGCGGCGATCATTCGGTGCTGGGCGCAGAGGTGGCGCAAAAATTGTGCCCGCGGCTCGGGCTGTCGCGGGCGGAGACGGAGACGGTGGCCTGGCTCGTGCGCTGGCATTTGCTGATGTCGGCAACCGCCTTCAAACGCGATCTGGCCGATTACAAGACGATCATCGACTTTGCCGCGGCGGTGCAGAGCCCCGAACGGTTGCGGCTGCTGCTCGCGCTGACGGTGGTTGATATCCGCGCGGTCGGCCCCGGTGTGTGGAACAGCTGGAAGCGGCAATTGCTGAGCGAGCTCTATGAGCTTGCCGAGGAATTGCTGCGGCTGGGGCACAAGCAAAAGGGGCGCGGCGAGCGCATTGCCGCCAAGCAGGCCGGGCTGGCGCAGCAATTGGGCTGGAGCGAGGTCGCATTTGCGCGGTTCGTCGCGCGCCTGCCCGAAGCCTATTGGATTGCCGAGCCCGACGATGTGCTGGTCAGCAATGCCCGGCTGGTCGCTACAGCGGATGGGGCAACGCTTGCGATCGATGCGCAAGTGTATGCCGAACGCGGCGCAACGCTGGTGACGCTCTATGCCGCCGACCATCCGGGGCTGTTCTACCGCACGGCGGGCGCTATCCACTTGGCGGGTGGCAACATCATCGACGCGCGCATCCACACCACCCGCGACGGCATGGCACTCGACAATTTCCTGGTGCAGGATCCCTTTGGCCGCCCGTTCGACCGGCCGGAACAACTCGCCCGGCTTAAAGCGGCGATCGAAGATGCGCTTGCCAACCGCACCCGCCTTGCCGACCGGCTGCGGGCCAAGCCGCTGCCGCGCACCCGCGCCGAAGCGTTTGAAATTGCGCCCGTGGTGCTGATCGACAACCATGCCTCCAACCGCTTTACCGTGGTGGAAGTGAACGCGCGCGATGGCCCCGCCCTGCTCAACCGGTTGGCGCAGGCGCTGTTCCAATCAAAGGTGACGATCCATTCGGCGCA
>PNLG01000237.1 GCA_013822915.1 Sphingomonas sp.
GTGGCACGGCACCACAATCCTGTCCGTGCGGCGCGGTGGCAAAGTGGTGATCGTCGGCGATGGCCAGGTGTCGATGGGCCAGACAGTCATGAAACCCAATGCGCGCAAGGTGCGGCGGCTGGGCGATGGATCGGTGATTGGCGGCTTTGCGGGGGCGACGGCGGACGCCTTCACCCTGTTTGAGCGGCTGGAGCGTAAGCTGGAACAGCATCACGGCGCGCTGCTGCGAGCAGCGGTTGAGTTGGCCAAGGATTGGCGCACCGACAAATATCTGCGCAATCTGGAAGCGATGATGATTGTCGCGGACAAGGAGGTGACGTTGATCCTGACCGGCAATGGCGATGTGCTGGAGCCGTTGGGCGGCATTGCCGCGATCGGGTCGGGCGGCAATTTCGCGCTTGCGGCGGCCCGCGCGCTCACTGACTATGAGCCCGATGCCGAAACGCTGGCGCGCAAGGCGATGAAGGTTGCCGCCGACATCTGCGTTTACACCAACGAAAACCTGACGATCGAAGCGCTAAATAGCGCGGTCTGACCCTCCAAATTTCCTGCTGATATTGAGACGTTTATGAACGACGCCCTGACCCCCAAAGCCATTGTTGCCGCGCTTGACGCGCATATCATTGGCCAGACCGAGGCCAAGCGCGCGGTCGCGGTGGCTCTCCGCAATCGCTGGCGGCGGCAGCGGCTGGCGGCTGACCTGCGCGATGAAGTGACGCCCAAGAATATCCTGATGATCGGCCCGACCGGCTGCGGCAAGACCGAGATTTCGCGCCGCCTCGCCAAGCTCGCCGATGCGCCGTTTGTGAAGGTGGAGGCGACGAAATTCACCGAAGTCGGCTATGTCGGTCGCGACGTCGAACAGATTGCGCGCGACCTGGTCGAGGAAGCGGTGCGGCTGGAAAAGGAACGCCGCCGCATTGCGGTGCGCGACAAGGCGGAGGAGGCGGCGATGGCGCGTCTGCTCGACGCGCTGACCGGCAAGGGCGCATCGGAGGCGACCCGCCAAGCCTTTCGCCAGCGGTTCCGCGACGGCCATCTCGACCAGACCGAAATCGAAATCGAAATCGAACAGGCGCCGCAAATGCCGTTTGACATGCCCGGCGGCGCGCAAATGGGGATGATCAACCTCGGCGACATGATGGGCAAGGCGTTTGGCCAGCCCCCGCTCAAGCGTCGCAAGCTGGGCGTCCCCGCCGCCTGGGCCAAGCTGGTCGAGGAGGAAGCCGACAAGCGGCTCGACCAGGATGAAGTGTCGCGCACCGCGCTGGCCGATGCGGAGGCGAACGGGATCGTCTTTCTCGACGAGATCGACAAGATCGCCGTCAGCGATGTGCGCGGCGGATCGGTCAGCCGCGAAGGCGTGCAGCGCGACTTGCTCCCCTTGATCGAGGGGACGACGGTTGCGACAAAATATGGCCCGATGAAAACCGACCATATCCTGTTTATCGCGAGCGGCGCGTTTCACGTTGCCAAGCCGAGCGACCTGCTCCCGGAGCTTCAGGGGCGGTTGCCGATCCGGGTTGAACTAAAGGCGCTGACCGAGGCCGATTTTGTCGCGATTCTGTCGGATACCAAGGCGTCGCTGACCGTCCAGTATCAGGCGCTGCTGGCGACCGAAGGTGTGACGGTTGAGATTACCGACGATGGCATCCGCGCCGTCGCGCGCATCGCAGCGGAAGTGAATGCGCAGATCGAGAATATCGGCGCACGCCGGTTGCAGACGGTAATGGAAAAACTGCTCGAAACCGTCAGCTTTGACGCAGAGGACCGGCGCGGCGACACTGTGGTGGTCGATGCCGCCTATGTCGAGCGCGAGTTGGCGGGCATTGCGCGCAACACCGACCTCAGCCGGTTTGTGCTCTAACGCTTGGGCGCGCCCTTGGGCAGGTCATAGGGTGTGAACGTGCCGAGGATGCAATAGGCCGAACCGAAACCCGAATTGCGATTGACGACGCGAAACCGGTCATAGCGGCAAAGCTGATCGCCAAAGCGCTCGACCACCACAATGTCGTTGTCGCGCAGCACGGGGCATTTGTCGCGCAGCCGATTGAGCCACACCCGGCTGCGTGTTTCGCGATAGATGATGTTGTTTTGGTCGATAATGTCGGGGCCCGACACGCGGCTCGCCGTTATGCAATTGACGGGCTTGCCGGCAACGCGTCCGGTAAGCGCCTGCGCCAAGTCGGCGGACGGGGCGGGTGGCGTGTCGGGCCGCGCATCGGGCCGCTGGGCCATGCTGCCGCTGCTGCCCACAAGCGCCATGACGATGCCAAGGGTGCGCGCGCGCGTCACGGCTTTGGCTTGCGATAGGGAACGAACTCGCCGAGCGCGCAGCTGCCGGTTTGCACCCGCGAAATTCCGTCGATGGTGGTGATGATTTGCCCGCGACAAAGCTGTGGCCCGGGGTTTTGCGACACCAAAATGTCACCAAAGGGCATTTGCTGGCACCCCGTTGTGTCATTGCGATAGATCAGGCGGCTGTCGACCCGGTACAAAATGGTCTTGCCGATCGAGCTTGTCTGATATCGCCGCAACAATTGGGGAATACATTCTTCGGCGGGGCCAGCCGAATAACCCTGGAGGGTTTGCGCAAGTTCCAGCGCGTCGGCGGCTTCCCGGTCAATCGACGCGGCTTTCTGGCGCGGAGTTTCGGCGCACCCAACGATGCCAAAAGCAATCGGCAAGAGCGTTGCAAACAGCGTAAGGCGCATGATGTTCTCCCGATCAAACCGCCCCCGGAGCCCCAAGCATAGCTGTATCAGCCGCGAAAGTCATCCTTCCCGCGGCGCAGCGTCGCGAGTTCGTCCGCTGTGCCCGCGCGCAGGAACGGGTTGGTCGCGCGTTCAGCACCAATTGTGGTCGGCACCGTTGCTTCGCCCGCCGCGCGCGCGGCCCGCACCGCCGCCATCCGTGCGACGAGATCGGCATTGTCGGGATCAACGCTCAGCGCGAAGCGGCCGTTCGATTCGGTATATTCATGCGCGCAGTAAACGGTGGTTGCATTCGGCAAAGCGGCATAGCGCTGCATAGCCGCGAACATTTGCGCGGCCGTCCCCTCAAACAACCGGCCGCATCCCATCGCGAACAGTGTGTCGCCGACGAAAATCACGTCCGCATCGGCCAGGTAAAAACTGATATGGCCCGCAGTGTGTGCGGGCGTTTCCATCACCACCGCACTGTGCGCGCCCAGCATCACGACGTCCCCTTCGGCGACCAGCCGGTCGGCGGTCGGGATGCGCGCCGCCTCCGCCGCCGGTGCAATCACTGGCACGCCATAAGCGGCCTTTAGCGCCGCATTGCCACCGGTATGGTCGGGGTGCCAGTGCGTGTTCCAGATCGCGTTCAGCCGCCAACCGCGCGCCGCCAGCGCTGCCTCCACGGGCGCTGCTTCCGCCGGGTCGACCACAATCGTCTCACCCGACGCGCTGTCATGCGCGAGCCAGATATAATTGTCGGTCAGCGCGGGGATGCGAACAATCTCAAGCGTCATCACCAATGCCCTCTATTGGGCATCGAGGCCCAGGGTTCCTGTCGCGGCAAATAGCCATCCTGCAACAATTCGATCGAGATATTGTCGGGGCTGCGCACAAACGCCATGTGTCCGTCGCGCGGCGGGCGATTGATAGTGACGCCTGCGTCCATCAAACGCTGGCACGTTTCATAGATATTCTCGACGCGGTAGGCGAGGTGACCGAAATTGCGCCCCTCGCCGTAAACTTCGGCGGTGCTGCCGTCGGCGGGCGGCCAGTTATAGGTCAGCTCGACCTGCGCTTCTTCGTCGCCGGGTGCGGCAAGGAAGATGAGCGTGAAGCGGCCCTGTTCGCTGTCGAACCGGCGCTGTTCCTTCAGCCCCAGCAGGTCAAAAAAGCGCACCGTCGCATCGGGATCGCTGACGCGGATCATCGTGTGGAGATATTTCATGCGCGCGTCCCCGATTCTTGCCTGCCCCGGCAAATAGGCCCCGCACGGCGCGAGTGCCAGATGTTAGTTTTGCGGCGGATCCTCAAATTGCGTCAGCGCGGCGCGGGCTTGTCCGGCGGCTTCGCTGTCGGGGGCGAGCCGCACGGCTTCCTTCCAAGCATTCTGCGCGCCATCGGCATCGCCACTGCGCGCGGCGATATTGCCGATTTCGAGCAAGACCGAGGCATCATCACGCGCCAGCTCATACGCGCGGGCAATGTCGGCGCGAGCACGGCCCAGCTCGCCCATGCGCCGCGCAAGCGTGGCGGACGCCAACCAGACCAGCGGATCGGCCGCCGCCAATTGCTGTGCCCGGTCAAGATCGGCGCGCGCCCCCGCCAGATCGCCCAGCAGCACCAGCGCGCGGGCGCGGTCAAAACTTGCCTCGCCGCGTTGCAACCCCATCAGCGTGCCTGCGGCAAGGGCCGCGTCCAGCGCGCTAAGCGCGCCCGCTGCATCGCCGAGCGCCAGCCGCGCATTCCCCGCCTGTGCCCAATAATGCGCCGCGCGCGAATCCTGTGCGACTTCGGCTTCGTTGGCGGCGGCGGCAAATTCCTCCGCCGCCCCCGCCCAGCGGCGCTGATTGGCATAGGCAATACCGAGGCACTGGCGCGCGAAATAGCCGCCCCCGTCGATCCGCCAGCGCGCCGCATCCGCCTCCCCCGCTTTTGGGTCGCTGGTCGCGAGGTCAACGCATTGGTCATAGCGCCGCTCGGTCTGGGTGGCGGCGCGCGCGGGCAGCGTCGGGCCAATCACTTGCGCCAGCGCGAGGGCGATCATCATGCTCACGCCACCAACTCCTCGATCGTGCGGATTAACACCGCAATGTCGCTGGGCCGCGACAGGCGGTGATCGCCATCCTTGATCAGGGTCGTCTGCACATCGGCTGAACGGAGCAGTTCGGCGAGCCGCACACTGCGCAAATAGGGGACATCGGGGTCGGCCATGCCGTGGATCAGCCGCACCGGCACGTCCACGGCGATCATCCCGGCCATCAGCCGCAGCGCCTCTCCCGAGCTCCAGAAGGCGCGAGTGTAGAGTGTCGGGGCGGGGCCATAGGGATTGGCGCGTTCGATCCGCCCCTCTGTCAGGATGGTCATCTTCTCATCCGTCGTGAAGCCCCAGTCGGTGAAGTCGGGCGCCGCCGCAATGCCGACCAGCGCGACGACGCGGTCGGGCCGGGCAAGGGCGGCGAGCAGCATCAGCCACCCGCCCATCGACGACCCGACCAGCACCACTGGGCCAATGGTGCCGTCGATTATCGCCAGCACATCGTCGCGCCAATCGGCCAGCCGCTGATCGGCGAAGTTGCCCCCGCTCGCACCACAACCGCGATAGTCGAAGCGCACAAATGCGCGCCCCGCGCCGCGTGCCCATGCCTCCAGCGCCAAAGCCTTGGCCCCCGTCATGTCGCTGGCATAGCCGGGCAGGAAAATCACCGTCGGCGGGGCGCCGGGCGTGAAATGATGGGCAAGCGCGGGCGGCGGGGCGTTCATCCGCCAAACCCTAAGCAAGGGCTGGCGGATTTAGAAGCCGAATTGGGTAAAGGGCTTGCGCGCCACGCCCTTGCACGCGGTGCGCACCGCGTGCCACTGCGCCTCGGTCAGCGCGGGCGTATAGGCGGCCTCGGGGCGTTTGGCGGCGTCGAATTTTCCCGCACGGTCGCTCGCAATCGGATGCGTCGCAAGGTAATTGAGCACCACCGCCGATTGGCTTGGTTTGCGGACATTGCCGCCCAGCCGCCGGAAAAACCCCGCCGTCGCAACCGGATCGATCTTCGCGGTGCTGAGCGCGTTGATCGCATAATCATCCGCGCTTGTCTCGGCACGGCGCGAATAGGCGGTGGACAGCAACGCATTTGTATAGCCGCCGATATTGCCCTCCAGCCCGCCGAGCAGCACGCTCAGGCCTAATTGCCGCAGCAGCGATTCGAGCACGTCACGGTGCGCGAAATGGCCAAGTTCATGGCCGACCACACCCGCCACTTCATCGGCCGATGCTGCGTTTTTGAGCAGCCCCTCAAACACCAATATCCGCCCGCCCGGCAGGGTGACGGCGTTCACCACCGGGATATTGGCAATGCCGATCCGCACCTCCGCCGGGTCGCTGCCCAGGCGGCGGACGAGTGTGTTGAGCGCTGCCGCGCTGGCCGGATTGTCGCAGAGCCGCCCGCCGAAATCGCCGACCATTACGTCGCCAAGCTGCCGCTCAAGCGCGCGCGGCACCAGCCGGGCAACGAGCGCGGGCGTCTGCGCAAAGGCGTAAAGCGCAAGGCCGGCAATGACCGCGAGCACCAGCACCGACCGCCACAGCCCGAACCGGTCGATCGGTCCGCCATAGCGCGCCGCACGGGGGAGCAGCGTGGCAAGGTCTGCGGGCGGGCCGCCTTGAAACCCGATCCGCCAGCCGGGGCGTCCGGCCAGCCCGAATACCGCATCGCCCCCCACCGGCGCATGTGCCACCAAATCGGGAAAGGCGTAGGTCGCGCTGTCGCCATCCGCCTCGCTCTCGTCGTCGCTCAGGACGAAGCGATCGCCCTCCACTCGCAGTGTTGGTGTGCGCCGGATCGCGCTGACCCCATCATAATGCCACACCGGCCATACGGCAGGATCAGATGGCGCCGACGTCAAAGGCATCGAGCAACCCTTCCCCCTGACCCGGCTCGCGCGTGGTCGACTGTGTCAGCGCGCTGGCGTCGATATGGCCATAGGCGCGCATGTGGCGAACGAAAAACGTCCAGTTGCGATAGCCGACAAAGATATAGCCGATGCCAAGCGTCAACACGACCAGCGCGAAATTGCCGATCGCCAGCATCAGCCAGTGGCGAGTGCGGGCGGTAAACTCGAACTCAAGCTCGCCAAGCGTCAGCTTGCTGACCACTTCGCGGAAATAGGCGGCGTAATAAATCAGCGAGATGAGCCCGAGCAGCACGAAGAAGATCAGGTAGAACACCGCGATCACCAAGATAATCGGGGCAGGTAAGGTGCCAGGGTCTGCCCCGCGCGGGACGGTGACGCCCGCCGTAACGCCAAGAACGGCGGCGGCAATGCCCGCCACCACAATCAGAAACGGCAACAGGTAGAACAGCAAAAACCGCCCCATCAACGGTCCCGGCCGGGCGTCTGCGCGAAATGGCATTGGCCCAAAACTCATCGCGTTCCAGCGTTTGTTCCAAAGCGCGACCGTCGACCAGGGTATCAACAAGCCCAGCAGCAGCGACCCGAGGATCGTGCGCCACACATAGCTCAGCCCAAAGCGAAACCCCTGCGTATCGCTGCCGCCGCGAATCCCGCGCCAGAAAGTGCGGCTGAGCCGGTAGCGCAGCGCCCGGAAAATCGCGATGCCGGTCAGGTAAAGTGCGGCAAAATACAGCCCAATCGCCAGCGCACCACCAATGCCGGTATAGCCGCGCAGCAACAGCGCCTGAATCGCGAACTGAAGCGCGGCGAGCGGCAAGCCGAACAGGCCAATCGCCAGCAGCCACCCGATCAGCAGCTCAAGCCCCGTCCCCGTCCATTCGAGCGGTTCGTCGATGAAGCGGGTATTGCCCCATAAAAACCGCCGCTCGCGGGTGCGCGCCCAAAATCCGTAAATGCCAAGCGTCACGATGCACAGCAGCAAATTGGTGAAGGCAATCGGGGCAAATGCGCGCCAGTCGCTCAAAAACTGAAAGCTGTCGTTCTGATCGTCGTTTTGCACCGCGCTGTCCCCCGTCGCTCCTCGCATTCTACAGCCCAAGCAAACGGAATCGTCAATTTATCATTTCGCGTCGCCGTCCTGCTTTTCGGCGAGGAACTGCTTGACAGCGCTTGAGAAAGCGGACGGCTGGTCGATCATGATGAAGTGCCAGCTATCGGCGATCGGCACCAATTTGGCGGGCGATCCGCGATAGCCATGTTCCCACAGCGTCGTCGCGCGCGGCCCGGCGCCGGTTGCATAAAGCACTGTAAAGGGTTTTCCGGTGATGCTCGCCAATTCGCCGCGCACATCGGTGGTCATCACTTCATACAGCGCCTGTGCAGTCGCGGCGGGTGCTGCCTTTGCGCTCCAATTGGCAACCATGATCCGGCCAGCGGGCGTGTTGGACCAGATGCCGCCGGGGTCGGCGGTCACGGGCGCGGATGGCACCGGCGTCGCCAGCGTGCGGGCGCGCGCCTGTTCGGCAAAGGGGCGCGCGCGCTCCACGGTCATGCCGGGGTCGAACAACAGGCTGAAGAAGGGCAACGCATCGACCACCATCACCCGGCCCGTCGCCGCCGGATAGCGCGCGCCCATCATCATCGCGATCAGGCCGCCCATCGAATGGCCGATGATTGCGGGCTGCGCGATCTTGTGCGCGGCGATATAGCGGTCGAGGTCGGCGGCAATGCCCGCCAGCATCCCCGGCTTGTCATTATCGCCCGGCGCATCACCGCCAAAGCCGTTGACCTGCACCAGATGGACGCGGTGCGTCTTGGCGAGATCGGCTGCCACCCCGTCCCATACGCTGCGCGGGCTGGCGAGGCCGGGGATCAGGATGACCGCCGGGCCGCTTTCGCCCATCGTCGTGACTGAAATATGGGCGAGCCTTTCCTCGGCGGGGGCGGCCTGTGCCGGGGCGGCGGTTGCGGGCATCACCGCCAGCGGGGCAAGCGCAGCGGCGGCGAGGCCGAGTGTGAGGCGGCGCATCTCAGTTCTCCTTTGACGGGCTGGTGAAAATTTCTTCGATCGCAAGGCCGAACAATTCGGCAATGCGGAATGCGAGCGGGAGCGAGGGGTCATAGCGGCCGGTTTCGATCGCGTTGACACTTTGCCGCGATACCTCAAGCTGTTCGGCAAGGTCGCCCTGGCTCCACCCGCGATCGGCACGCAGCGCGCGCAGGCGGTTCTTCACGCCTCGCCGCCCTGTTCGAGCACCAGATTGACAATGCTGCCGACGCCCAGCCCGGCAAACCAGAACACCGGCACGAAGAATGCGGGCAGGTGCGGCACATCGGCATAAATCTCTAGGAACCCCCAGATACTCGCAATCGACAGCGCGAAAGCGGTTGCGACCAACGCCTTGCGCACTTCGAGCATGCGCAGATATTCGTCAGTCAGCTCAAGAATATAGCGCGCGATGATCCAGAACACGCCGATGATCGGCAACGCAGGCAGGACCGCAATCGCCCACAGGAAAGGCCCCTCTGGCCGCCACGCCCAGATCGCATAGGGCGCGGCGAACACCAGCACCGCATAGATCAGCATCACCGGGACGAACCGGCGCAAATACGCGCGCAACGCGGCGTTGCGGTGACCGACATTCATGGCGACACTCCCTTCGAATCATGTGAAGGGTGCTTTACAGTAAAGCGTGCTTGTCAGTCAAGCGACCTTGTCAGGTCCGGAGCCCAGGCGCGGTTAGATGATATATTCCACGGTCGTCATCTGCGTGGTTGCCGCGCGTTTTGCGGCGCGTTTCGCGACGAGGCGAGCGTGCAGCCGCTCGACCGTCGCGCTGCCGGTCGTTTGAAAGACAAAGGGCAGAAATCCGTGGATTACCGCGCCCATCCCGCCCGCGATCATCGCCAGCCCAAAGCCGGTTGCGACGCCGAAATGCTCGGCATAGCTCTCGCCGACAGAGGCGGGGTGGTCGAGGAACAGGCGACGGAGGATCATGGGGCGTCTCACTCGGCTAAGGGTTGGCGATGCTGGGGTCCGGTTGTGCGCGTGGCAAGGGCCGCGAGCATGTCGGCACCAAGTTGGCTGAGCGTGTCGTCGCGCGCGCCCATCACGATGATGCGGTCGCCGGGCTGCGCCTCGCGCACCAGCATGGCGGCGGCTTCCGCCCGGTCGGCAATGTAGCGGGTTGGCGCGCCCCGCGCGGCAAGGTCGGCGACGATGTCGGCGCTCGTCACGTCGCGCGCGACGGTGCCGCCCTGATAAACCGGATCGGGCAGGATCAGCAGGTCACCGGGCGCCAGCCGCGCGGCAAGGCTGTCGACCAATTCGGCTCGCATTACTTTCAGCGGGCCATAGCCATGCGGCTGGAACAGGATCAGCAACCGACCGGGGAACGCACGGAGCGTGTCAAGCGTCGCGCCAATCTTGTCCGGGTTGTGGCCGAAATCGTCGATCACCGCGACGCCGCCTGCTTCGCCGATCAGGTCGAACCGGCGCTTCAGCCCGGCAAAACCGGCGATCGCGGCGACGGCATCGGCGAGGCCAATGCCTGCCGCCCGCGCGGCGGCGATCGCGGCGAGCGCATTGGCGACATTGTGGCGCCCCGGCACCCGGAGGGTGACGCGGTGCGCCGCTGCCCCTGCTTCGCTCAGGTCAAAGCTGACCGCGAACGGTGCCTCCACCAGATTGCGCGCGACCAGATCGGCTGGCTGGTCGATCGCCACCGTCAACCGCTGCGCGGCGGGCAGGCGGGTCGCAAGCGCGGCGGCCTCGGCATCGGCGATATTGACGATCGCGGTGCGCGCGCTCGCGATGAACGCCCCGAACAACAGCCGCAATTCCTCCATCGATTTGTGGTCGAGGCTGACATTGTTGAGCACCGCGATGTCGGGGCGATAGAGCGCGATCGACCCGTCGCTTTCATCGACTTCGCTGACAAACGCATCGCCCGCCCCCACCAGCGCGCTGGCAAAGGGCGCATCGGGGGTGGCGAAGTTCTTCATCACCGCGCCGTTCATGACGGTCGGCTGGTGCCCGGTCGCGTGCAGGATCCATGCGATCATGCCGGTGACGGTCGATTTCCCGCTCGTGCCCGCGACGCCGATGCGCACCCGAGTGTCGTTGAACAAGTGGCTGAGCAGGTCGGCGCGGCTGAGTCGGCGCGCGCCCACACGCTCGGCGGCGATCATGTCGGGCACGGTCGGCTCGATCGCGGCGGAGGCAATGACGATTTGCTCGGGCGACACAATCCCGCTGCCGTCTTGCGGGTGGAGCGCGATGCCAAGCGCCTCGAGGGCTGCGAATTTGGCGGGCACGCGCCCCTGGTCAAGGCTGCGGTCGGACCCGGCGACGCGCGCCCCGCGCCCCGCCAGGATCATCGCCAGCGGCATCATGCCGCTGCCGCCGACACCGACGAAGAAGTAGGATTTGCCTAGCCCCATGCCCGAGCGCTATCGCGGGAATTCAGGCAAGGAGCAAGTATGCGCATTGGTGTGGTCGCCCCCGCACGGCCGATTGACCGGGCACTGGCGGCGCGGCTTCAGGCGATTGCGGCGGACTATGCGGGCATCGAGCTGGTGGTGTCGCCGCAATGTTTTCTGAGCGAAGGGCATTTCGCCGGGCCGGACGCGGCGCGCGCTGAGGCGTTTATCGAGATGGCCAATGACCCGAGCATCGACGCAGTGTGGTGCGCGCGCGGCGGCTATGGATCGAACCGGATATTGGCGGCGGTGCAGAACCGGCTGAGTGCTGCGGCGGGTGCCAAGACCTATTTGGGCTATTCCGATTTCGGGTTCGTGCTGGGGGCGATGTACGCCCGGCGGCTGGGCAAATGCGTGCATGCGCCGATGCCCGGCGATCTGACGCGCGACGGCGGAGAAGCAGCGGTGCGGCGCACCCTCGGCTGGTTGACGGGGGATCGCCAAGGGGTCGAGCCGGGATTGGGTGCGCGCCCGGCGGCGGCGTTCAACCTGGCGATTCTGTCCGCGCTGATCGGCACGCCGTGGCTCCCCGATCTTGCCGATCATGTCCTGTTGATCGAGGATGTGTCGGAGCCACTCTACCGGATCGACCGGATGCTCGGCCAATTGGCGCATGCGACGCAGCTAAAGGGGCTAGCCGGGGTGCGGCTGGGCCGGGTGAGCGATGTTCAGCCCAATGACCCGCCCTGGGGTGAGAGTCTGGCCGTCATGCTCCCGCGCTGGTGTGGCGAGCTTGGCGTGCCGTTTCTGGGCATGGCCGATATCGGCCACGACGCCGCCAACAAGGTGGTGCCGTTCGGGCTGGGATAGCGCGTACCGACGAACGGACGGGCTGCTTATGCCGCTTCGCGCAGGGGCACGCGCTTGAGCTTGGTTTCTGCCTGCTGCGGCGCCGGAGGACCGGACACGACGGCCCCCACGCTGCCGCTGCGCTCCAGCTTGCCCCAGCCGACCCGCCGCCCCTTCACGGCCCGGAACACCGCGCGGAGCACCACAAAATACAGGATCTGGCGATAGGCGAAGCGCTGCATCAGCATCCCGACCAGCGGGAAACGCTCCTCGCGCGGATCGAACCGATAAGCGAGATAGCCGCAGCCCAGCTCCAGCGCCGTAAACGCCCCCCAGAACGCCGCCATCGTGAGCGCATCATTGCCCGCCGCCGCCCAACCGCGATCGGCAATCCGCCACGCCGTGCCGCCAATGCTCGCGACGAGCGCGACGTCGATTAGAGGTGCGATCAGCGTGAGCAGCAACTGAAACACCACCGCCTGCGGCAAACCTATCAGCGCCAGCCCGCGCGGTCGCCCCCGACCGATCAGCGCGCGGTGCTTCCACAGGCATTGCAGCGTGCCATAGGACCAGCGGAGGCGCTGTTTGAACAGCGCGCGCACCGTCTCTGGCGCCTCGGTCCACGCAATCGCGTCATTGTCGCATGCCACCCGCCAGCCCGCGCGCTGAATGGCGAGCGTCAGGTCCTGATCCTCGGCCAGCGTATCGGTCGGATAGCCGCCGACCGCGTCCAGCGCCCGCCTGCGCCACGCGCCGATTGCGCCGGGCACCACTGTGACCGCACCAATCGCGGCGAGCGCGCGCCGCTCGATATTCTGGGCGGTTACATATTCGATTCCCTGCCAGCGGGTGATCAGGTTGGTCTGATTGCCGATTTTGGCATTGCCGGCCACCGCGCCGATCTGGGGATCGGCGAACCACCGGGTCAGCCGCGCGATCGTGTCCGGCTCGAACTGGGTATCGGCGTCAAGCGCGATCACGATGTCGCCCTTGGCGCGGATCAGGCCCTGGTTCAGCGCTCGCGCCTTGCCGCCGTTTTCGAGCACT
>PNLG01000068.1 GCA_013822915.1 Sphingomonas sp.
CCCTTTTCGAAATCCAGCCCGCTTTCCAGCGCGAACAAAATCGTCAGCGCGCGCGAAATCTTCTCGCTCTTGACGCTTTGATTGCCGAGCCGGATCGCTGAGGCAACCGCCCCGAGCGCGCGGTTAAGCTCTTCATACATCACCTGAACCAGCGCATGCGGATCGCCCGTTGCGGTGCGGCCAGCCACGTCGATCGAGCGATAGGCGGTGTCGGCGCTGCCCGCGCGCGCGGTTGCATAGCCCAGCATCAATTATCGCCCGTGCGCGGCTGAAATACCTGCGTCAGCAGCGCCTGTGTCTGGCGATAGGCGGCGACCTGCGCATCCGAGCTGCTGAACTGGCGGGTCAGGCGCGCGCGCAGCACTTCGGTTTCGCTCGCGACGCGGTCCAGCGCCTCGGCAATGGTCTCTTGCTGATCGGTATAGCGATCGATCGTTGCGCCAAGCCCGGTCGACGCGCTGACGGCCGGGTCGGCAATTGCCTGAAACGCGGCCGCCAGCCCGCCGCCGCTGGCGCCGGTTCCGTTGGCGAACAATGCCTCCACGGCCTCCGGAAAATCGCGTAGCGCTGCGTCAAGCCGTTCGGTGCGCACCGAAATCGTGCCGTCGCGGTTCGTGCTGACGCCAATGTCGGACAGTGTGCGCGGCGCGCCCGTGACGGTGGTGGTGCTGAGCTGTGTCAGGTTCAGCCGACCAAGTGCTGCCCCGAACGACCGCGCCGCGGCGTCACCGCGCAACGGGCCGTCGACCGCATTGGTCTGCGCCCGCAAATTGGCCTGCAGATTGTTGAACGCGGCGACATAGTCGTTCACCACCTGACGCAGCGTATCGGTCGGTGTGCTGCTGGTCAGCGAGACCGTGGTGCCAACGCTTGCCGCCACCAGGTCGAGCTTCACACCGTCGACCAGATCGCTGACCGAATTGGTCGACCGTTTCAGCGCGGTGCCATCGACCGCGACAATCGCGTCCTGCGCGGCGGTGCCAAGGGTAGACCCGACCCCGACGTTCAGCGCGGCCAACCCTTCCGCCCCCGCATCCTCGGTGGCGGTCAGGGTGAAGGCCTGCGCCTCGCCTGTCGCCCCTTTGAGCGCGAGCCGGGCGCCGGCGGAATCCGAAATGATCGTCGCGGTAACACCAGCGTCCGCTGCATTGATGGCAGCGGCAATCCCCTCCAGGCTTGAATTGCTGCTGTCGATCGTGACGTCGACCGCCGCGCTGGTCCCTGCGGTAAAGCCGGTGATCGCCCCGTCGGCCGTTGTCGCCGTGCCGAGTTGCAGCGTCAGCGTGCCGGTGCCGATGGCGGCGGTGCGATCGGCGACGGGCGCGCTGGCGGTGGCCTGCGCCTGGGCGAGCTGGCGGACTTCCAACTGGGTCGACACGCCCGACAGCCGCGCACCCGAAATCGCGGTGGCGCGCACGATGTTGGTGTTCGAACTCGTCGCCTGCGCCGAAACCGTGCCGCCGGTGGCAAGCGTCTTCAGCCCCTCGACAAAGCTGTTAATGTCGCTGCGCAGCGTACCAGCGGACGAAATCTGGGCCGAAAGTGCCTGATTCTGGCGGTTGAGCGTGCTGTTGCGTGCCTGAAAATTCGCCGCCACCAGATCATTGACGAGCGCGCTGATGTTGATGCCAGAGCCTGCGCCCAGCGTATTGACGATCGAGTCAGTCATGCAACACCCCGCTTCCTACCCATTTGAAACGACCGGCGACGGCCAAAGCTTAGCCATTTTCAGCAATTTTCACGCCATTTTCGTCAAAACGCGCGCCCGGCGGCACATCGACGGGCGGCGGTGCTGCCCCCGGCGCGCCGGTAAGGCCGAACACGAACGCCAGCACGGTCGCGATCGCTTGATACAAGTCGTCGCGAATTTCCTGCCCCTCGCGCGTGGTGTAGTATAGCGCGCGGGCGAGCATCGGATATTCTAGGCACGGCACACGCGATTCCGCTGCCAGTTCGCGGATCGCCAGCGCAATTTCGCCGCGCCCCTTGGCGACCACTACCGGCACCTGATCCTTGCCCCGTTCATAGCGCAGCGCGACCGAAAAGTGAGTCGGATTGGTCAGCACGACATCGGCCTTGGCAATGACTTTGCGCAGGTTGCGCTTGGCAATGTCGTGCCGCCGCTGGCGCTGTGCGTTCTTGGCCTCGGGATTGCCCTCGGTTTCCTTGTGCTCGTCCTTGACCTGTTGCTTGGTCATGCGCAGCTTCTGGAACAATTGGACCATCTGCACCGGCACATCGACCATCGCGATCAGCACCAAGCCGCCCGCCATCGCGAACAACGCGGTTGTCAACATCCCGCCCAGCGACGCCACGCTGGCGCGCACATCGGTGGAGACCAGCCCGACCGACTGCGCCATGATCTGCACCAGCATGTAATAGCCGATCGCACCGAGCAGCACGACCTTCAGCAGTGATTTGCCAAGCTCAATCCACCCCGTCGGCCCGAAAATCCGCTTCAGCCCCGATGCCGGGTTGATCCGCGATGCCTTGGGCGCGATCAGCTTGCCGTTAAAGCTCAGCGCACCCAGCCCGGCCTGGCTGAGAATGGCGGCAACCACGGCAATCACCAGCAGCGCGATGATCGACGGCGCGATCTGCCACCCCGCCGACGCAAGCGGGCGCAGCGGTTGAAAATCGTCGATGTCGCGCGCGTCAAAGCGAAAGCTCGACACCATCAGCGCTTCGCACGCGGCAAATAACTGCGGCCCGAACAGCGCGAGCCAGCCAATCCCGGCCAGCACCGTAAGCGCGGTGGCAAATTCACGGCTGCGAAGAAGTTGCCCCTCATTAAACGCGTCCTTGCGACGCTTGGCTGTTGGGCGTTCTGTTTTTTCGCCTGCCTCCTCCGCCATCAGCCGAGCACCAGGCTTTTGGCGGCCGCCAGCCCCTCACGCACGATGACCACCATATAATCGCCCATCGCCGGAAACGCGATCACCAGCGCGACGACCCCGACTGCAAGGCTCATGGGTAGCCCGACCGCAAACAGATTAAGCGCCGGCGCCGACCGCGACAGCATCCCGACAATCAGGTTGAGACACAGCAGCAAAAACCCGACCGGCAGCGCGAGCAGAAACCCGGCCGAAAATGTATAACCGCCAAACATCGCAATGTCGCGCAACTGCCCCGCCGCAAGCCAGGCCCGCCCCGGCGGCAGCGCGGTATAGCTTTGGACGATCAGCTCGACGAGCATCAGATGCCCGTTCACCGACAGGAACAACAGCGTCAGCAATGTCGACATGAACATGCCAAGCGCCGTCGATGACGTCCCGTTTTGCGGGTCGAGCGCCGAGGCAAAGCCAATGCCCATCGAATTGCCGATCAACTCACCCGCCAGCAACGGCGCGGCAAACGCGATTTGGAGGACAAAGCCGATGGCGAGGCCGACCAGCGCCTCGGCCGCGACCGCGAGGAAAGTGGTGATCGCAAATATTTGCGGCGGGGCGGCAACCGTCTGCGTGCCGAGCACCAGCACGCCGATCGCCCCGGACAGACCAATCCGCGCCTGAAGCGGCACTGACACCGCGCCAAATATGGGCGCGGCGACAAAGGTTGCGCCAACGCGCACCATCACGAACAGCAACGCCCAAAGCTGGGGCTCGATGGAAAGGCCGAAGCCGAACACTTACTTCACCAGATCCGGGATCCGCTCAAACACCCCGATCGTGAAATCGCTGAGCAAGCCAAGGATCATCGCCCCGAAAATCACCAGCGACACCGCCACCACCACCAGCTTTGGCACAAAGGTCAGCGTCTGTTCGTTGATCGACGTTGCTGCCTGCACCATGCCGAGGATCAGGCCCGAAAGCAGCGCCGGGATCAGGATGGGGGCCGCCGCCAGCGCGAGCACCCAGAGCGCCTCATGCGCGACGGTCAGGAAATATTGGCTGTCCATTGGCGCATCACCTCATGAAACTATTGGCAAGACTGCCCATCGCCAGCGCCCAGCCATCGACGAGCACGAACAACAGCAGTTTGAACGGCAGCGAAATAATCGTCGGCGACACCATCATCATGCCCAGCGCCATCAGGACGGAGGCGACAATCAGGTCGATGACGATGAAGGGCAGAAAGATGAGGAAACCGATCTGAAACGCGGTTTTGAGCTCGCTGGTGACAAAGGACGGCAGCAGCACCGAATAGGGCACGTCCGCCGGATTGGCATAGGGGCCGGATTTCGCAATCTGCGCGAACAGCGCAATGTCTTTCTTGCGGGTTTGTTTGAGCATGAAGCCGTGGAGCGGCAAGGCCGCCGTCTTGATCATTTCGGTCGCGCCAATGCGGCCATCGGCATAGGGCTGGATCGCGGTTTTGTTCATCACTTCGATCGTCGGCGCCATCACGAACAGCGACAGAAACAGCGACAGCCCGATCAGCACTTGGTTGGGCGGCGTTTGCTGCAATCCCAAGGCCTGGCGCAACAGCGACAAAACAATGATGATGCGGGTAAAGCTGCTCATCATCAGCAATATGCCGGGCAGGACCGACAACAGCCCCATGATGATGAGGATTTGCAACGACAGCGCCAGCGGCGCCTTGCCCCCGCCCAAATCGCCCAGCGCGCGGTCCACCGCATCGCCAACGCCGGGCGCGGCGGGCGCAGGCGGCGCGGGCACGACCTGCGCGACCCCCGGCACGGCGATGACGAGTGCGGCAATCAACGCGAGCAGAACCAGCACCCAGCGCGCAGTCGCACCACGCCGCGCGGGCGCGGCCTCACGAAACAGGCTTGGCGCGTCGGCAGGGCGCAAGCGGCGGACCGACGGCGTCATTTATCGCCCCGGTCGATCAGCGTCACGCCGCCACGCCCGACCGAGACGAGCAATTTGCGCCCCTCAAACTCGAGCACCGCCAGCTTGACGCCGGGCGACACCATCATCGTTTCCTTCACGCTCAGCATGCGGTCGCCCGACTGGCCGGGAATCCGTTCCTGAAGGCGGCGCCACAAATAAAGCGACCCGATCATCAAGCCGCAGACCAGCGGCAGCATAACCGCCAGCTTCAGGATATATTCCCACATCATGGCTATCGGCTCGCGCGTTTTTCGGGGCTGACCAGCTCGGTCATGCGCACGCCAAAGCGTTCGCCCACCGTCACCACTTCGCCGCGGCCGATGAGCGTGCCGTTGACGAACACGTCGAGCAGATCATTGGCTTGGCGGTCGAGCTCGATCACGCTCATTTCGCCCAGCGCCAGCAATTCGCGCAGCGACAGGCTGGTCGAGCCGATTTCCACGGTCAATTTGACGTCAACATCCTGAAGCAGCCGGAAATTGGCGGCCACGGCACCGTCGACGGGAAATCCGCCGGTCAGGTCGTTCATTCGGTGTCCCCTTCATTCTTGATCGCAAGCTGTGAAATCTTGATCGCGGCCCGGCCATTGGCTGTGCCAACCGTGCCCAGCCCCAGCCGGTTATTGCCCACCATCACCGGCACATCGGCGCCAAAGCTGATCGGGATGACGTCGCCGGGCTGCAGCTCCATCAGCCGGGCAAGCGAGATGACCGGCTCGTCGAGCACCGAGCGCACCGGAAAGCGAACCGCCATTGCCGCGCGGGTAAGCCCGGTGCGCCACGCGGGATCGGGATCGGCCGAACGGCTGACGACTTTGCCGGTCAATTGCGGGGCGTGCGGTTTCAGCGCCGCGACGGGATACAGCACGTCAAGAAAGGTCGGCTTGCCGCCGGCCGCCGAAATGCCAAAGCGCGTGACGATCATCGCGTCATCGGCGTCGAAACTGGCGAGCAGCGCGGGATTGGATTCGGGATGACCGGGGGCAAAGTCGATCTTGGCCAGCGGTTCCCACGCCGCGCGCAAAGGCGTGGCGAGCATCCCGCCCAACCGCACGATCATGGCGTCTGCGGCCGGCGAGAATTCATTCGGCACATGGTGTGGCGCTTCCCCATGCCCACCAAAAAACAGATCCAGCAGCTCGAGAACGAACTTGCCGTCAACCACCATCAGCGCCCGCCCTGGCAGCGGCGCCATAATCAGCGGCAGCCAAGCGGTCAACGTTTCGGGGCGCTCGGCGCGGTAATCGGCGAAGCGCTGCACCACCAGCGGCTCGGCCCAAACGCGCAGCTCGCGCCGCAGCAACGGTTCGAACACGCCCCGCATCGACCGCGCGAACAGCGCGGACAAATGCTGGAGCGTGTGCAAATCGCCAAAGGGGTTCAGATTCTGCTGGCCCAGCACGGCCGTGCGCGCGATCAGCGGCCCGGCACGTTCTTTCGCACGCCGATCGACGGCGATGTCCAGATCTGAACCCTCGTTAACCATGTCTCACTGAACAACGAAATTGGTAAAGTAGACGTTACCAGCGCCGCCAAAACCTTCTTTTTGCTTCAGCACGGCGTTGATCGCGTGGACCAGATGGATCTGGAGCGCGCGCTTGCCCTGCACCGTGAACACCTGTTCCTCGGTCGCATCGCCAAGCGCGAGCAGAATGGCCGAACGCACCGCAATCTCGTGCGTTTTGATCGATTCGATCACCCGCTCGTCATAGGGGGTTGAAATCGCGATGCCGACCTGGATGAAATGGACGCTGTCGCGCAGGTTCGACGTGAATTCCTTTTCCATGGTGTAATAGGTGGAGGCGAATTTGTCGCCGCCCGCGCCCATTGGCCCGTGGCTCGCCGCCGCACCGCCGCCGCCGCCATGGCCGCCCTCGCCACCGCCCGAAGCGCTGACCCGCTTTTCCTCGCTCTTGGGGACAAGCTTGGGTTTGTCATACACTGGCTCGGCCGCATGAGCGCCGCCATGCCCGCCGAACATGCCCGATTGCATGGCATAAAGCCCGCCTGCGACCCCGCCGCCGACCAGCACGAGCACCCCCACCACCAGGATGACGATCTTCATCATCCCGCCCTTTTTCTTTGAGCTCCCGCCGTCTTCGGTTGCTGCTTCCTTCGCTGGTGCCTTTGCCATGTCTTTTCCCCTAGCTTTTCAATAAATCGCGTTACGCGATCCGATCGCCGGACCCGATGTCCGCTTCTGCACCCGAATCACTTGCCGGAGGGTTAGCGCGCACGGTCGGCGCAACCGGCATCCGCTGCCCGCCGCCCTCACGCGCGCCCGCGCCAACACCCGCTTCCCCCAGTTGCAGCCCGCGTGCGGCGGCAAGTTCGGCGAGACGTGGCTGCGCGTCGTTCAGCAAGTCGCGGGTCGCGGCCTGTTCGGCAGTGAAATGAACGTAGAGCGTGCTGCCCTCCTGGCGCAGCGCGATGTCGATCTTGCCCAGCGCCTCGGGCACCAGCCGGATGCGGGTGTCGGCGGCATTGGCGGCGTCGCGCGCGGCCTCCACCCGGTCGATCAGGCGCTGCGGCCAATCCTCGCGCGTGGTGTCGAGCGCACGCGGCGCGGTGACGGCGGGGCGCTGATCGGCGATGGCGGGGGCGGCGCTCGCAAGTGCGGCATCGGCAGCGCTGATGACATCATCCCGGTCACCGACTTTGCCGAGCAGGGCATCGGGTTGGCGCGTGGGTGCAGCAAGAGCGGCGGCGAAGATCTGCGCGGCGAGCCGCGGGGCAGGGCCAACGCCGTTCGTCACGGGCTGGGGCGCAAGCGGGACCGCAAGTGCGCCGTCTGCTGCCGCAAAGTGGCGCACCACGCGCTCCACCGACCCGCCGACAGCGGCAAGCCGCGCCGGTGCCGAGCCAGCCGCCAGCACCTCAACCGATCGGTCCAGCCGCAGCGTCAGCCGCCGCGCCGGGGCGGGCGCAGGCGCGGGTGCCGCCGCGGCGGGTGCAGCGTTCGCCGCCAGGCGTTCCGGGGCTGACGCCGCCAACGGTGCCAGCAACTGAACGGCTGTGTCAGTCTGCGGCGCCGCCGGTTCGGACGCCGCCGGGGAAAGCGGCACCGCTGCCGCTGCTGCGTCCGCGCGCGCCAGGTTGAGCAGCGGGCGCGCATCGCCGACTGCCCCCGACGATTCACCGGTCCGGGGCGCAGCGGCAACAGCAACGACCGCAGGCGGGACGGGGAGCACGAGCACCGCGACGGGTAGTGCCACTGGCTGCGAATCGCCGGGCGGCATGGGCTCGCGCAGATCTTCTCGCTCGGCGTCTCCCGGTGACAGCTGCACCTCGG
This sequence comes from Sphingomonas sp., assembly GCA_013822915.1. GTDB lineage: Bacteria > Pseudomonadota > Alphaproteobacteria > Sphingomonadales > Sphingomonadaceae > Sphingomonas. The sequence goes on from PNLG01000068.1 coordinate 8,088, forward strand.
CGGGAAGCGCGCGGTCCTCTGGCGCGAAGCCCACAAGCAGCGGCGCGGCCGAATCAAGCGACACCGGCAAGGCGGCAAACGCGACTTTGCCGGGGGCGGCAAATTCTTGCCGGGGGGACGCGGGCACTGGACCAGCGGCGGCATCGGCAAACGCTTGCGCAAAGCCATCCGGCGCGGTCAGCGCCCCGGCGCCAAGCAGCGCGGGCAAGCCCTGCACAGGCGCGACTGACAGCAATTGCGTCGAAATTTCCAGCATCAGCTCATCCCATGGGCGCACATCGGCCCATGGGCGTTCAGCAAGGATCGTGCCGAACCCGGCGTGCAGGCGGTGCCTCTTCGAGCGCGCGCATGTCCTTGACCGCCTGGGCCGCTTCGCGCCGGGCGATCAGCTTTTCAACCGCCGTCTGGTCACGCTTGGCGGCGAGCGTTGCCTCCGTCGCCGCCTCAACCCGCCGCGCGGCATGGTGCTCGCGGGCGGCGGCCGCATCGGCCGACTGGTGCAGCCGGTCGCGGTAATGCGCCGCTGCCATCAGCGTGAAAGCGCCCGCCCGCTCAGGTGCGGGCGCGACATTGGCGGCCAGTTGCGTGATCCGGTCTTTCAGCGCAGTCTCGCTCGCCAGCCGTTCATGCGCGCGCACTTCCTCGGCGCGGACCAGCCCAAGCTGGAGCGTGCGGACCCGCAAAATCCGATCGAGCGGCGCGCGCGCCTTAGCCATCGCCGAATACGCCGGTCAGTTCGGCGGCGGCAGCATCCAGCGTCACCACTTCATCCGGATCTTGCCGGAGATAGTCGAGAATGGCGGGGTGGCAGGCAATGGCGGCGTCGATTTCCGCATCAGTGCCGCCGCGATACGCGCCCATCAGCACGAGATCGCGATTTTCCTCATAAGTCGCCAAATGCCCGCGCAGCACCCGCGCCGCGCGGATATGCCCCTTGCCAACGATATCGGTCATTACCCGGCTGACCGAGGGGCCAATGTCAATCGCGGGATAAACCCCGCGCTCGGCAAGCTGACGCGACAGCACGATATGTCCGTCGAGGATCGACCGCGCGCTATCGACGACCGGATCATTGCCGTCGTCACCATCGGCAAGCACGGTGTAAATGGCGGTGATCGACCCGCCCGAACTGACACAAGTGCCCGCGCGCTCGATCAGATTGGGGAGCATCGCAATGGCAGACGGCGGATAGCCCCGCGCCGATGCGGGCTCGCCCAGCGCCAGCCCGATTTCGCGGCCCGCATGGGCAACACGTGTCAGCGAATCCATGATGAGCAGGACATTCTTGCCCTCTGCCCGGAAAGCTTCGGCAATTGCCGTCGCCCGCAAGGCGCCGCGGATGCGCAGCACCGGCGAATGATTGGCCGGGACCGCCACCACGACCGAGCGCGCGCGCGCTTCGCCCGCCACCTTAGTCTCCAGAAAGTCGGCGACTTCGCGGCTGCGCTCACCGATCAGGCCGATCACGATGACATCGGCTTGTGCCGCGCGCACAATCATGCCCAGCAGCACCGATTTGCCGATGCCAGAGCCCGCCATAATCCCGATCCGCTGCCCCTGACCAATGGTGAGCAGCCCGTTGATCGCGCGCACGCCAACATCCATCGGGTGCAGCACCCGCCCGCGGTCGAGCGGCGATTGCAGCTTGCCCCCCAGCGGCCAATGCCCCGCACCGCGCACCGGGCCAAGCCCGTCAATCGGCTTGCCCGCGCCATCGACCACCCGACCGAGCAGCGCGCGACCGACTTCGGCTTCACCGGGCGGGCCGATCGGGCGAACGGGCGCTTGCGGCAACAGCGGCGCCGAGCCGCCCAGATTCATCATCAGCGTGCGGTCACCGCGAAAGCCGATCACTTCGGCCTCCACCCGGCCCTTGCCGCTGCCGACCGCGCAGACCGTGCCCACCGGCAGCGACAACCCGGTGGCCTCCATCAACAACCCGTCAAACGACGCGAGCCGCCCCGACACGCGCGGCGTCGGCACGAAATCGGCGCGCCCAAGCGCGTCGAGATAATCGCCGGTAAAGCGGTTCAGCATGATGGCGGGAAATTCGGGGGCAGCGGCACGCGCTCAATCGCTGTGGCAAGCTGCGCCAGCCACAGCTCCGGCCCCTCCTCGACCAAGGTAGCTGCGCCCTCCAGCACAAAATTGCCCCGTTCCAGGGCGGGATCGGCGGTTGCAAAAATCGTCTGCGGCAATTTGTCCTTCACCAGCGTCATGTCATCGGGGTGGAGCCGCAACACCGCTGATTCCGCGCTGTCGGCGAGCAACGCGGCGGCTGCGTCCACGCGCGCGGCGAGCACTTCTGCTGCGACGCCAACCTCCCCGACCATGCGCGTGACGAGCATCAACACGGTGTCGCGCAGGTGACGCGCCAGCGCGTCGCGATCAATCCGATCAGGCGCGCTCAGCGCGGCACCAAGCCGCGCGATCAGCGCCGCGTCGCGTTCGCCGTCCGCCTCCGCCAGCGCGCGGCCATGCGCCACGCCTTCGCCAAATCCGCTCGCGCGGGCGTGTTCGATCGGGTCGATAAAGCTGGCGGGATCGGGCGCTGGTTCGTCGATGTCCGCGTCGTCGATTTCCGGTTCGGGGCTGAAATGCCGCGGACCGACAGGCTTGGGCGAGAAGGAACGCGGAGTTGGCTCTGCGCCTTCCGCCCCATCCGCTACCGATTTGCGGCCCCGCGTCGCGCGCGCCTTCAGGTCGGCAGGCGCGAACGGATCATGCGCAATCAGCGCGAGTTGCGCCTGCGCCTTTGGATCATGGCGCGCAACAAATCCGGCCGCGAAATCGGGCGAGCGGGGCATGGCAGCCTTAGACATAATCGTCGTCGCCGCCGCCCATCATGATCGTGCCATCCTTGGCGAGCGTGCGTGCGATCTGGATGATCGCCTTTTGCGCTTCGTGCACTTCGGACAGGCGCATTGGCCCGCGGCTTTCCATCTCGTCGCGAATGCCATCCGCTGCACGCGCCGACATACAGCCAAGGAAACGGTTGCGCGCCGCCTCGTCCACGCCTTTCAACGCGCGAACCAGCAAATCGCCGTCAATGTTACGAATGAGCGTGCCCAGATTCTTGTCGTCGAGATCAAGCAGATTGTCGAAGACGAACATCGCCTCCTCAATTGCGCGGGCGACTTCACGGTCGATCTTGGCGAGTTTGGGCATCACGCGCTGTTCAGTCGTCTTGCGTGAGGATTGCATGATCTTCGCCGCTTCACGCGTGCCGCCAAAGGCAACGGCGGTTGCCTGGCTCCCCAGCCCGATCCTCTTGGCCAGCACCGTTTTCAGCGTTTCGATCGCTTCATGCGTGATCGGCCCCAATTTGGCGATCCGGTGCAAGATATCGGGCTGCGCGCCATCGGGCAGCAATTCGAGCACCTGCGCGCCGATCGCGGGATCAAGATTGGCGATCAGCACCGCAGCAATCTGGGGATGTTCCTTTTCGATCAGCGCGGCAATGTCGCCTGCGTCGAGCCAGGCAAGCAATTCGATCGCGCCCGCATCCTGAACCGGCGTAATGCGCGCGAGCACGCTTTCGGCCTTTTCAGCACCCAGCGCCTTGGTCATCATCCCCTCGATCCGCGGGCGCGGATCAAAGCCGATCGCGGTGCGTTCGCGCGCTTTTTCGACGAAATCATCCAGGACGGACTCGACTTCCTCCTCGCTGACATCGGCAACCGCGAACATCGCCTTGCCGAGCTGGCGCACTTCGTCGGGCTCCAGTTTTTGCAGGATCGCGGCGGCTTCTTCATCGCCGACCAGCATCATCAGCACGGCGGCGCGCTCTACCCCGCTATATTCGCGCGGTGCCGGGGCGTCATTGGCGGGGGCAGTCTCGGCCATCGGGATCAGCTCGCCTTGATCATGTCGCGCACCGCAAGCGCGGCGCGGGTGGGATTGTCGCGGGTAAAGCCACGCACCATCCCAATGCGTTCGTCATAATTGCGGGCCTGATCAAGCATTTCGAGCGACACCGGCACTTGTTGTCCGGCGGCATTGAGCGCAATCGGCGGCTCGCCCGGAATGTCGCTGGGGACAGTTACCTGCGCGACGTCGTCAGCCCCGGCAAGCAAGGCCGCAGGCGACGGCGCATCGGGTTCCTTGCGCGTCATTGACTTGACGATCGGGCGCACCCCGAACAGGACGAGCAGCAGCGCCACGATGATAGCGGTGCCATTGCGCGCGGCCACCGCCACCCAGCCCGCTTCATACCAGGGTTGCTTTTCATCGAGCGGCGTCGGCCCGGCAAAGCGGCGCGCAACCACCATCACCTGATCGTTGCGCGCGGCGTCATAGCCGACGGCGGCGCGCACCAATTGCGTAATCTGTTGAATTTCCGCCGGACTGCGTGGCTTGCCCTTTTCATTGTCGCGCAACAGCACCGCGACCGACAAGCGGCGGACCTGACCGGGCACTGCGCGCGTCACCGACACTTCCTTGTCGAGGTCATAAGCGCGGGCATAGTTTTCCGCCGCCTTGGGCACCGATTGCTGCACCGGCGCAACCCCTGTCGCGGGCGTGCCGCTGGCCGCCGGTGTCGGCGTCGGCGTCGGCGTCGGCGTTGCGACCACGCTGGGCGGCGGCGGCGTATTGGACAGCGCGCCGGGAATGCCGCCGGGCGTGCCATTGGCGCCGTCCTTGCTCTCGCCCGACCAATTGCCCTGTTCAGCGCGCAATGCACCCGCCTTGTCATAGGTTTCGCGCGTCGCCTGAGTCTCATCAAGGTTCACATCAGCTTGAATCTCGGCCGAAAAATTGCCCGCGCCGACCAGCGGGGTGA
>PNLG01000134.1 GCA_013822915.1 Sphingomonas sp.
TTGGATACAAGACTTGTTTTGAAAATCATTTTCAGTAATGAAGGGCGTCTGCGGTGAAGAACGGCGCAGTCGCCGCCACCGCAACGCCAATCATCCCCGGCAATCTTCGACCACGCGCAGGATTTCGGGGCGGGTCGGGATGACAAGCGGCGTTGTGCCGGGCTGTTCCATCACAAACCGCCCCCGGCTGTGTCCGATCGCATCGAGGCCCGGATCGCCGGGCGCAAGGGCGACCGCGACATAGGGCGGGGTGCCGCCGGTCGGCAGCGGGGATAGCGTGCGCGCAGCACTCGACGTGCGCAGCGTCAGCGCCGTAGCATTAGTCCCCTGACGCGACAGATAAAGCCGCTTTGCCGCCTGGTCACAGCGCAGCGTCACTGTCGCATCGCGCCCCAATGGCCCGAACAGCGCAATCGAACCGCGCGCGTCGCGGCGATACACCCACTCCCCCGCACTCACCGGCCAGTCGCGCCAATCGCCGCGATAAGCGGGCACAGGCGCGCTGATGTGCACCGCGGCTGGCGTTGGCACCGCAACCGGCGGTGCTGGGCGAACCGACGCGGGCGGTGGCGCAACCGGCGCAGCACAGCCGCCAACCGCGATCATCGCGGATACGATCGGGATTGCCACAGCGCGCATGCCATGGCCTATGCGCGATCGCGGCGCCCGGCTCAAGCAGCCAGCCAGCACAAACCACTCGAGCGCACAAACTGCTTTCCTTCAGCGCCCGCATCGGCATGGTGCGCGCATGAGCACCGCGCCCGACATCCGCATGTCCCGTGGCCGATTGGTGTCGATCCTGGGCGGATCGGCGGGCAATCTGGTCGAATGGTATGATTGGTATGCCTATTCGGTGCTGACCATTTATTTCGCGCCGAGTTTTTTCCCCAAGGGCGATCAGACCGCGCAATTGCTGAGCGCGGCGGCGATTTTTGCGGTCGGGTTTCTGATGCGGCCCATCGGTGCCTATTGGATGGGCGTTTATGGCGACACCCATGGGCGCAAAGCGGGGTTGGCGCTGTCGGTGGCGCTGATGTGTGCGGGGTCGCTGGTGATTGCGGTTGCGCCGACCTATGCGCAGGCAGGCGTGCTCGCGCCCGCGCTGCTGGTGATTGCGCGCATGCTCCAAGGTCTGTCCGTCGGCGGCGAATATGGGGCGAGCGCCACTTATCTGTCCGAAATGGCGACGCGGCGCGACCGGGGATTTTGGGCTAGCTTTCAGTATTTCACCCTGATCGGCGGGCAATTGGTGGCGTCCGGCGTCACGCTGTTGCTAGTCGGGGTGTTGAGCGAGACCGCGATGGAGGCCTGGGGGTGGCGCATTGCCTTTGTCATCGGTGCGGTGCTGGCGCTCGCGGTCTATTGGCTGCGCTCGGGCCTGGCCGAGACGGCAGCGTTTGAGAAGCTGGGTGCGCGTGCGCGGTCGAGCGCGCTGGCGCTGTGGCGGGCGCATCCGCGCGAATTCCTGATCGTGATTGCGATCAGCGGCGGCGGGTCATGCGCCTTTTACGCCTACACCACTTATCTCCAGAAATTTCTGGTCAATACCAGCGGGTTTGAGCGCCAGACCGCGACCGAAATTTCCACCGCGACGCTGATTGTGTTCATGCTGCTCCAGCCATTGTTCGGCGCGCTGTCGGACCGGGTGGGGCGCAAACCGATGCTGCTGCTGTTCGGGATTGGCGGCATGTTGGTGTCGGTGCCAATTTTCAGCGCGCTGGCGGCGGCCCGGACATGGGAGGCGGCGTTCGCGCTCGCGCTGGTGCCGCTGGTGCTCCTCAGCGCCTACACCTCGATCTCCGGGCTGATCAAGGCGGAGATTTTCCCTCCCGAAATCCGCACGCTGGGCGTGGCGCTCCCTTATGCGATCGGCAACACGATTTTTGGCGGCACGGCGGAATATGCCGCCCTCTGGTTCAAGCAAGCGGGGATGGAGAGCGGCTTTTACTGGTATGTGACCGCGATTATCGCGGTGGCGACGATCGGCTTTATCGCGCTGCCGGATACCGGAAAGCATAGCCGGATATTGGAGGACTGAGCGGCTTGCTCAGTGTTATCCACCCCAACCTGCCCAGAAACGCCGATAGATAGCACGACGTTCAAGCTGGGTATAAGCCGTGTCCGCGGGGGCGATAAGCCGGGTTAGACTGGGATGGCAGGAAACAAGCGACCCCACTTCGCATTGATTGACCGGGAGTCCCGCTCACGTGATCCGCGGTCCCCGCGGGTTGACCAACAGACGTTGGCGCGCCATCGCCGATCGTCGCATCGGGGGGATGGTCAATGGTAACTGCGCAAGAGCGCCCGTTCTTAACTGATCCGCGGCTGTGGCGGAGCTGGGCGCAGTCCGTGGCGGATCAGCCGAAGCTAGCCCCGATGGTCTTGCCGGGCGGCTTTCTTCAATCATGGTCGGGCACCGATGCGGTGATGCAACAACCCGCGCTCGACCATCATATGGTGGTGCTTCATGAGATCGGACCCAAACGCGTCCAGCGCGATGGCGCGGGCGGCCGCCGCATCGTCGAGGCGCAACGCGAGTCGATCACCACAGTGGAGGCGGGGAGCGTTTATCACTGGCAGACCGATGGGCCGATTGGGTTCACGCATCTCTATGTCGACCCGCAATATTTCGCGAAACTGGTGGGGGACGCCTATGACCGCGACCCCGCCTCGGTCAGTTTTGCCGAGACGATCGGCCGACCCGATCCCGAAGCGGCGGCGCTATTTGGTCGGTTGATCGCGCTGCGCGGCAATCAGGATGAGGCACTTGCCGCCGACGGCTATTTTGATGCCCTGCTCGCGCGGCTGGCGGCAACATCGACCTGGGGCGGCGAGTTTTGCCAGTATCGCCGATTATCGCTCGCCCCGCACGTCGTGCGCCGGGTGCGCGCCTATATCCGTGACCATATCGATCAACCGATCACGCTGGAGCAATTGGCCGTTGTGGCCGGCTATAGCCGTTATCATTTCGTTCGCGCGTTCAAGGATGCGACGGGCATGCCCCCCTATGCCTATGTCGTGCAGGAGCGCATCGGCCTGGCGCGCGAATTGCTCCGCCATAAATCAACCGCGATTGCCGATGTCGCGCGCCGCACCGGCTTTGCCACGCACGCGCATTTTTCGACGCGCTTTCGCCAAGTGGTCGGCCTGTCACCTGCCGAATACCGGCAATGCGTGTTGAGCGACGCCGCGTAGCGCGCGGGTGCTTTGGCTGATGCATTTGGTCGGGACGACAGGATTCGAACCTGCGACCCCCACACCCCCAGTGTGATGCGCTACCAGGCTGCGCTACGTCCCGACCGAGCGAAGGCGCATAGGCGGGTGGCGCTGGCGGTGCAAGCCCTGTTGCACGCCCCATTGCGGTCCCCGGTTGCAGAATGGCGAACCGCGTGATAGCGCGCGGCGCTTGACAGGCGGGCCAAAACGGCGCCGCCACTTCAGCCCGATCAGGACACCCATGTTCGCATCCCCCGCCCTTGCCCAGACCGCCGGCGCCGCCAATGGCGATGCCACGGCCCAGATCATCGGCCTTGCGCCGCTGTTTCTGGTGTTCATCGCCTTTTACTTCCTGATGATCCGCCCGCAGCAAAAGCGGATGAAGGCGCTGCAAAACGCGGTCAACGCCGTGAAAAAGGGCGATGAAGTGACCACTGCGGGCGGCATTATCGGCAAGGTGACCAAGGTGGACGAGCGCGTCGCCGAGGTCGAGATTGCGCAAGGGGTGCGGGTGCGCGTGGTCAAGGCAACGCTTGCCGGTGTCGCGCCCAACGGCGCGGCCAAGCCCGCCAACGACTGAGCGCGGCCATGCTTGATTTCCCGCGCTGGAAAGTGACGTCGATCGTCGCGCTGCTGGTGGCGCTGATGCTGCTGGCGGTGCCGACGCTGCTCCCCGAACGCATCACCGATCGCTGGGGCAGTTTCCCGCATCCGCGCGTCAGCCTGGGCCTTGATTTGGCGGGCGGCAGCTATTTGCTGCTGGAGGCCAATGCCGATGATCTGGTGAAGGCGCGGGTAGAGGCGATGCGCGAGCAGATCGTCAATGAAATGCGCAGCGCGACCCCGCGCATCCAGATAGGCGAAGTCGCAACCGATGGCGGCAAGCTGAGCTTCCTGCTGCGCGACGTGACGCAGTTGGAGGCCGCGCGCGAGCGGCTCAACCGGCTGACTGCGGGAGTTGGGCTGACCGGGCAACGCGACTGGGACTTGTCGTTTGTCGATGCAACGCGCGTGGTGATGCAGCCGACACAGGCGGGTACCGCGCAGGCGATCAACGATGCGATGGAGACCGCAACCGATGTGGTGCGGACCCGCATCGACAAGCTGGGCACGCGCGAGCCAACGATCGTTCGTCAGGGCACCAACCGCATCGTCGTGCAGGTGCCCGGCCTTAAAGACCCGCAGGCGCTGAAGGATTTGCTGGGCAAGACCGCCAAGCTCGAATTCAAAATGGTCGCCGAAGTGCCGTTTGCCGAGGGCGGCATCCTGCCCCCCGGCACCCAGGCGCTGGCCTATCCAGAGGGCGGGCCGGGCGCCAAGATCGTCGTGCAGCGCCGCGCGATCATCACTGGCGACCAACTGCTCACCGCGCGGCAGGCGTATAAGCAGGAAGATAACTCGCCGATCGTCGAATTCGGGTTCAATACCGAGGGCGGGCGCCGTTTCGCCAAGGTGACGCAGGATAATGTCGGCAAGCGGTTCGCGGTCGTCGTCGACGATCAGGTGATTTCAGCACCGCGCATCAACACCGCGATTCTGGGCGGCTCGGGCTATATCGAGGGGTCGTTCACCGTCCAGTCGGCCAATGAACTGGCGATTGCGCTCAGCTCGGGCAAGCTGCCGGTCGCGCTGCGGGTGGTGGAGGAGCGCACGGTTGGGCCCGAATTGGGCGCCGATTCGATCCGCGCCGGGATTACCGCGTCGATCATCGCAACCGTCGCGGTGATTGCGTTCATGCTCGTTACTTATGGCCGGTTTGGCATCTATGCGAATATCGCGGTGGTCATTAACGTGCTGATCATTCTCGGCGTGCTGGCAGTGATTGGCGGCACGCTGACCCTGCCGGGGATTGCCGGGTTCGTGCTGACCATCGGCACAGCGGTGGATGCCAACGTCCTCATCAACGAGCGTATTCGCGAAGAACAGCGGCGCGGGCGCAGCGTGCTGCAATCGGTCGAACTTGGCTATAAAGAGGCGAGCCGCACGATTTTTGAGGCCAATGTGACCCACGCGATTTCGGGCGTCATCATGTTGCTGCTGGGGTCGGGGCCGGTGAAGGGCTTTGCAGTGGTGCTGTTGATCGGCATTGTAACATCGGTGTTCACCGCCGTGGTCTTTACGCGCATGCTGGTTGTGCTGTGGTTGCGTCGGGCGCGGCCCGCTGCGCTTAACATCTGATTGCTAGGCGAATTTTCGATGCGGCTTTTGAAACTTGTCCCCGACAATACCAATCTTCCTTTTGTGCAGTTGCGATACTGGGCATTTGGGCTGACGACGCTGTTGTCGGTTGCGGCGATCATCTGCGTGGTGTTGTTCCGGCTCAATCTGGGCGTCGATTTTGTCGGCGGGCTGACGATTGAGGAGAAATTCGCCAATCCCCCCGCGATTGAGGCGCTGCGCAAGACGGTCGACGATCTCAGGCTGGGCGAAGTGCGGCTGCAACCTTATGGCGATGGCAAGACGGTGTCGATCCGCTTGCCCCCGCCCGAAAGCCAGGACAAGGGCGCAACTGAAGCCGTTGTCAAAAAGGTTCAGGCCGCGATCACCGCCAAATTCCCCGATGCGCGCTTTTCGAAACAGGATGCGGTGTCGGGCAAAGTATCGAACGAGCTGATCTGGAAGGGGATGCTGGCGGTCGCGCTGGCGGTGCTCGGTATTGGCCTGTTCGCGATTTTGCGGTTCGAATGGCAATTCGGCGTGTCGACGGTGGTGGCGATTGTCCACGACGTATTGATGACACTCGGTTTTTTCGCGATCACGCAATTTGAGTTCGACCTCAATATCGTGGCGGCGGTGCTGACCATCATTGGCTATTCGATCAACGACAAGATCGTGATCGACGACCGCATCCGCGAAAACATGCGCCGCTATCGCAAGATGGACATGCGCGAGATTGTCGATCTGTCGGTCAATGAAACCTTGCCGCGCACGGTGATGACTTCGCTGACGATCTTGCTCGCGCTGGTCGCATTGCTGATTTTCGGCGGGCATGTGCTGCGCGCCTTTACCGCGGCGATGATTCTGGGCGTGATCGTTGGCACCTATTCGTCAATCTATGTGTCGTCGTCGCTGTTGATCACGCTCGGCTTGCGGGCCGAGCCGGTGGTGCCGACCGCGGCAAAGGCGTCGCCAATGTCGGGCGCCGAGCGGATTGGCCCGACCGAGCCGTGAAGCTCGCGCGCGACGGCGCGGGCAACGGCCCGATGATTGCCGGGTTCGCGCGCGGCGGCTTTCGCGTTGACGACAATATCTACACCGCGCTGCTGATCACCCCGCAGCGCGCCGATGGCTGGGCCCCGCCGCCAGTGGAGGCGCTAACGGTGGGGGGGCTGGCGCCGCTCCTCACGCTCGACCCGGCGCCCGAATTCCTGCTGCTCGGCACGGGCGCGACGCTAAGCCATCCGCCACGCGCGCTGGTCGACGGGTTGGCGGCGCAAGGAATCGGTGTGGAGGTGATGGACAGTCGTGCGGCCGCCCGCGCCTGGGCCGTGTTGCGCGGTGAGGGGCGCTGGATCGCGGGCGCGCTCTATCCGCTTTAACCCCCTCGACGCGCGCCGCCCTCGCGCTATGATCGGCGCGTTCAAAACGGGGAATTTGCCATGAAGCTTGCACGCCTGACCGCCCTGGCCATGGTCGTGATTGCCGCGCCGCTGGCCGCCCAGCATCAAGGGCATCAGCCGCAACCCTCGGCACCTGTGGCGCCCGCCGCTCCGGCGCCGGACTATGCCCATCATGACACCTGGCTTTGCCTGCCCGGTCGCACCGATGCGTGCAGTGCCAATCAGGACGCAACGATTGTCGCCGCCAATGGCCACCAAAGTGTTGAGGTGTTCAAGCCCGCGTCTGCACCCCAATTCGATTGTTTCTATGTCTATCCCACCGTGTCGCTCGACCCGACGCCGAACGCCGATTTGAAGCCGGGGCTGGAGGAAAAGACGGTCGCCGCGTTTCAGGCCGCGCGATTTGCCAAACACTGCCGGGTGTTCGCGCCGCTCTATCGCCAGATCACGCTCGCCGGGCTGCGCCGTCTGGGCAGCACCAGCGCGGCGACGGCCGACCGTGCGCTTGCCTATGGCGATGTGAAGGCGGCATGGGCGCATTATCTGGCGACCGAAAATAAGGGGCGCGGCGTCGTGCTGATCGGGCATAGCCAAGGGTCGGGCATGCTCAAGCAGCTGATCGCCGAGGAAATTGACGGCAAGCCCGCCGCCAAGCACATCATCTCTGCCATGCTGATCGGCACCAATGTCGCGGTGCCAGCGGGCAAGGGCGTGGGCGGCGATTTCAAGGCATTTCCGCTGTGCCGCACAGCGACCCAGACCGGCTGCCTCATCACCTATGTGTCGTTTCGCGCCGAAGTGACTCCGCCGGACAACAGCCGGTTCGGTGTGGTGGCGGGGCCGGGGATGGTCGCTGCCTGCACCAATCCGGCAGCGCTTGGCGGGGGCAAAGCGTTGAGCGACAATTACCTCGGCACGCGCGGCGCGGGGCTGGGCAGCGGGATTCAGGCGCCGTGGGTGAAGGACGGCCCGGCGGTGACGACCCCCTTCGTCAAGGTGCCGGGGCTCATTGCAACTGAATGTGTCCAGCGCGGCAAGTTCAGCTATCTGGCGGTCACCGTGAACGCCGACCCCGCCGATCCGCGCACCGATACGATTGCAGGCGATATCACTATCCTCGACAAGGTACTGGCCGATTGGGGGCTGCACCTGATCGACATGCCGGTCGTGATGGGCAATCTGGTCGAGCTGGCAAATGTGCAGGCAAAGGCGTGGGCGGCGAAAAAGCGGTAATCCCTGTCCGTTAAGGCGCGGGCTGAACCAGCCCCGCTGCAACCTCGCCCATTACTTGTTCGACCCTGTCAAGCCGGTCCTGCCGGGTATTGCCGACGCGCACCAGGATATAGCCATGCGAGCGGCCGTCGGCCCCCGTGCCCCGGAACGTCAGCACATATTGGCCGAGATGGCCGTTCATCGACGCAATTGCGGGCTCGCGGCCGGTTTTGGAAAAGCGGTTGAGCCAGGTCTGGCCACCATAGATCGCCTTTTTCGGTGACGGCGTTTTCATGAAGGCGAGCCAGTCGGGCGCGATCACTTGGCTCCCATCGGCGCCCTTGCCGTCGAGCAGCAGCGCGCCAACGCGGGCGAAATCGGGGAGCGACAAATGGATCAGCGAGCCGCCAATCTGCGTCCCCGCGCCGTCGAATTCGAGCACGACGCCGTTCGCCCCAGCGGGCGTGTAGAGCCGTTCGAACGCGAAATCGCGATACGCCTTGGCGCGCGCTTTCGCATCGCGGCTGTCGGTCAGGGTGCGGGTGATGATTTCAGACAGGATGATGGTGGTGAGCGAGCTATATTCGAATTTCTCGCCCGGTTTCGCCTCCAGCGGCTGAGCAATCGCGCGCGCGGCCATGGTGTGCGTGCCGCTCGCGAACAGCACCTGGTTGGTGTCGCTTGCCTCCACCGGATCGCCGACTTCGGTGTGTTTCAGGCCAGCGGACATGTGCAGCAGATGGCGCAGCGTGATTTTCGCGCGCGGGTCGCCGGGTTTTTGCCATTCGGCGATGGGCGCGGGGGCGTCGAGCGTCAGCCGCCCGTCGCTCACCAATTCGCCGATCAGCATGGCGGTCATCGTCTTGGCGGTTGACCAGCTGATGAAGCGATTCGCATCCGAATAGCCAGGCGCATAGCGTTTTGCGATCACGCGCCCGTCCTCGATCAGGATCGCGCCGCGGGTATCCCCCTGATCCGCGGCAAATAGCGGGCTCAGCACGTCGTCAGGCGATGCGGCAAGCGGCGTCGCGCCGCCGATCAGCGTAAGCGCGGCGAGCGCGGGCAGGGCGAGCTTGTATTGCATGACGCACAGGATAGAGTGCGCGCCCATGATGGCAAGACGGATTGGGTTCGGCGCCCTTTTGGTATTTTTCGCAGGGCTCATCGCGGCATGGGCCTATGCCCGGTCGATCACGCCCAAGATCGAGCTTGGCGTCGGCTATGGCGCGCGCGTGGCATGCGCGTGCCGCTATATCGGCAATCGCGACATCAACAGCTGTTACAAGGATTTTGAGCCCGGCATGGAACAGATCAGCCTGAAGGATGATCCAAAGCTGAAGACCGTGACGGCCTATGTTCCGCTGCTCGCCTCGCGCTCGGTGCGGTATGACCCGGTGCTGGGGTGCCAGCCCGAACCGTTCAAGGGCGCGCCCTATCGCGTGCCCTAAGCCGCCGCCTCTGCCCGCTGCGTCGCCATGATCCAGCCGCCGCCGAGCACCCGGTCGCCTGCGTAGAGCACCGCGGCTTGCCCCGGCGCGACACCATATTCGCTCGCGTCAAAGATCAGCCGGTCGCCATGAAGCCGGGCGGGCACGGGCTTGGCCAGGCTGCGCACCTTGGCAGTCAGCGGCCCCGTATGATCGCCGCCGATCCAGTTGATCCCGCCCAGCCGCGCGGTCGCCACCGCCAGCGCGCTTTTGGGGCCAACCACGACGCGGCGTGCCGCTGCCTCCAGCCGGAGCACATAGAGCGGCTCGGGCGTGCCGCCGATTTCGAGCCCGCGCCGCTGGCCGACGGTGAAGTGGATCAGGCCGCGATGCTGGCCAAGCACGCGCCCGCCCTCATCAACAATGTCGCCGCCCACGTCCGCCTCGGGGCGCAGCTTTTTGACCAGGCGCGCATAATCGCCATCGGGCACGAAACAGATATCCTGGCTATCGGGTTTGGCCGCAACGCCAAGGCCGATCTCGGCGGCAAGCGCGCGCACCTGCGCCTTGGGCATGCCACCGAGCGGAAAACGAAGATAATCAAGCTGGGCGGGCGTGGTCGCGAACAGGAAATAGCTCTGGTCGCGCGCCGGGTCGATCGCGCGGTGCAGCTCGGCCCCGCCCGCGCCTTCCACCCGGCGGACATAATGGCCGGTCGCCAGACAATCGGCCCCCAGATCGCGCGCCAGCTTCAGCAGATCGGTGAATTTTGGCCCCATATTGCATTTGATGCACGGAATGGGGGTGCGCCCGGCGAGATATTCGTCTGCGAAATCGTCAATCACTGCCTCGCGAAAGGCGGTTTCATGGTCGAACACATAATGCGCAATGCCAAGCTTGTCGCAAACTGCGCGCGCATCACGAATGTCGCGGCCGGCGCAACAACTGCCTGCGCGGCCCACCGCTTCGCCATGATCATAGAGTTGGAGCGTAATGCCGATCGTCTCCGCCCCCGTGCGCGTGGCAAGCGCGGCGACGACCGACGAATCGACCCCGCCCGACATCGCCACCACGATGCGCCGCGCCGCCGGATTTGCCCCAAGCTGAAAATCACCATCCATCATTGCGGCTCAGATAGGGGGCCAGCTGCCGCTTACCAAGCATTGCTTTTACCGGACCTTCAGATGCGGGCGCTATGCGGATTGCTTATTCTCTTTCGGCGGCGGGCGTGCGCGTGGATTTTGATTTTCGACAGTTTGACCATAATCCGCACGCGGCACCGCGCCCGCTTTCCCTGCCGATCCTGATCGTCGGCGTGGCGGCGCGTCAGGCCGCCAGCGTGACCGCGCAGGTCGAGCAACGCCGCTGCAACGTTGCCAGCCCGGTGGCCCAGAGTCACTTGGGCACGGGCGCCTTCAACGCGGCAACGGCGCGCGCAATCATGAAGTGGAAAGGGGAATGAAGGCGTTGTTTACCCCGCCGTTTCAATCCCTATTCAAGTCCGGCTGCTATCGGTCGTTACTACAGTTGGACCGCAGTTGCGTTATTCGAGGTTTTGCATGATCGAGAACCAAAAGATCCGCCCGGCAAAGGTGATCGGCCCGCTTGGAGAAGCGCTGACGCTTGAGTCGCTGCCGCCGCCGGAGACGACACGGTGGGTCGTGCGACGCAAGGCCGAAGTGGTTGCCGCCGTCAATGGCGGGTTGTTGAGCGTGGACGATGTGTGCGCGCGCTATAACCTGACGGTGGAGGAATTTGCCGGCTGGCAACGCGCGATCGACCGGTCGGGGATGCCGGGGCTGCGCGTGACCCGCATTCAGCATTATCGTTCGCTTTACGAGCGTCAGCAGAAATATTGATTCGCCGGGCGCGACGCGAGTCGCCGCCGGGAAAAAGCTTGGGGCTGCACGCACCGCGCGTGCGGCCTTTTTTATTGCTCGCTTGGCGCCCGCCCCCGCTTTTACTTGCGAAATGACCGGAAAAAGGGCAATCGCGCGCTGCCCGCATCCACCCCTTGAGGTTGGTGACTTATTTCGCTAATACAGTATCGGATAGAGATCGGGGCGATTGGATACGAAAGTGGCTGATATGAATTACGAGCCGGGAACAATCGGCAATAATGGCCGCTATGCGCTGCCCGGCGGGGATGCGCCGCGTTCGAATTCTGCGCGCTGGATTGCGCTTGCGGTTTCGGCAGTCGTGCTGCTCGCGCTGATCGGATTCTGGGCGTTTGGCGGCAAGCCCAAGGCGGCGGAGGCCAATGCGCCGGCCAAGCAGGTGCCAACCGTGACCGTCACGGTCCCCGGTCGTCAGACGGTGGCGCGCACGATCACCGCCACGGGCTCGATCGCGGCGAAGGTTGACATGCCTATCGGCGTGGCGGGCGAGGGTGGCCGGGTGACTGCCGTGCTTGTTCAGCCGGGCCAATGGGTGAAGGCGGGGCAAGTGCTCGCCGCGATCGACCGCTCGGTCCAGATCGAGACGCAGGCGTCGCAGGCAGCGCAAATCGGCGTTGCCCGCTCTGACGCGCGGCTGGCGCAGGCCGAGCTCGACCGCGCGCAGCAGCTTGTCGATCGCGGGTTTATTTCCAAGGCCGATGTTGATCGCCGCACCGCGACCCGCGACGCAGCCCTTGCGCGCGTGAAAGTGGCCGAGGCGCAGCTTGAGGAAATCCGCGCCCGCAACGGTCGGTTGCTGATCCGCGCGCCCGCCGCCGGGCTGGTGCTGACGCGCGCGATTGAGCCGGGGCAGATCGTGTCGGCGGGGTCGGGCGTGTTGTTCCGGCTGGCCGGTGGGGGCGCGCTTGAACTGCGCGCCGCACTGTCCGATGCCGATATGGCGCAGGCACGCGTCGGCACGCCTGCCATCGTGGTGCCGGTGGGCAGTACGCGCCGCTTCACCGGCCAGGTGTGGCAAGTCGCCCCGGTGATCGACCCGCAGACCCGCCAGGGTGAAGTGCGAATCGCGCTCCCCTACGACTCCGCGTTGCGTCCTGGTGGCTTTGCTGCTGTCACACTGACCGCTGGTGCTGGGGTGGCGCCGCTCCTCCCGCAATCATCGGTGCAGAGTGACGCAAAGGGCAATTTCGTCTATGTCGTTGGGCCGAACAATGAAGTTGCCCGGCGGGACATCAAGGTCGGGCAGGTGTCGGACGCAGGGGTTGCGATTGCGTCCGGGCTGACC
>PNLG01000314.1 GCA_013822915.1 Sphingomonas sp.
AGCATCAGCCGACGGACCAGGCCGCGCACGACCGGAATCGCGGATGTGCCGCTTGCGGAAAGTTTGACCAGCTCGGCACCGAGTAGCGCGCGGTCGCCAATCAGCGCCGCGTCGATGGCGCTGGCGATTTCGCCCTCGTTCAGGTCAGCGCCGAGCGCATCGAGCGTATTGTCGTCGAGCGGGGCGGGCCGATCCGGCGCGGTATCGAGATAGAGGGCGAGTTTTTCAACTTCACGCGTGATCAGCGCACGGTCACCCCCCGTCGTCGCGACCAGCCGACGTGCGGCCTCGCCCGTCGCGCGCAGCCCATGGCTCGCGGCGATTGAGGTCGCGAGCTGAACCGCCTCGGCACCGGTCGGCACGTAACACACAAAGCTTAGCGCGGCGGGCGACGCCAGCGCCAATTTGGTCAGTTTGCTGGTATTTTTCAGCCCTGGCCCGATTGCAATGACGGGATTGCCCGCGACTGGCGCTTGCAAGAGCGCGTCGAACGCGGCGAGCGCGTCGTCGCCGACAGCGCTGACCAGAATGAAGCGCGCTCCGCCAAATAGTGACAGCGAGGCAGCCTCTGCCGCCAGTCGACCCGGGTCCTGCCGCAGTGTTGCACCGTCCAGCTCGACCCGTTCCGCCTCCGGCCCCATCGCGCGCGCCATTCGGTCGAAATGCTCGCGCGCACCCGCTTCATCGGGGCCGGACAGCAGGATGAAGCGGATCGCGTTGCTTGGGCGATCAAGTGCGGCCCGTAACTGCGCCAGATTGGCCTTCACGGTGCGGGCGTCGTCCGCTCGGTATAAAGCGCGATGCGCGCCACAATCTGGCTCGCGACCGTGGCCGACAGCCGCTCCAACGCGGTGTTTTCGCCCGCGATTGTTGCATATTCGGACCCCACCACGTCAATCCCGGCATCGGAACCTGCGCTCGCGTCGAGCAGCACCGTGCCATTGGCAAGGTCGATCAACTGATATCGAGCGCGTAGCGTCCGGCGTTCGCGCGTGACGGTGTCGTTGCGCCGCACGCCAAGCCCGATGATCTTGTCATCCAGCTTGATCTCGAGCCGGTAAAGCGGCTGCACCCCAGGCGCAGCCCCCAGTTGATCGCGTACCGCATTGCTCACCATATAGCCCGACTGACCCGGAATCGGCGCGACTTCGATCTGGCTGAGCAGAGTCGCCACCCGCCCGACGCTCCCGCCATTATAGAGCGGATGGAGCCCGCATCCCGCCAGCATCAGCGCGGCCAGGGCCATCAACCCCCTCATGCGACGAGGTTGACCAGCCGGTCGGGCACGACAATGATCTTGCGCGGCGATTTGCCTTCCAGCACGCGGATGATCTTGTCTGACGTAAGTGCCGCGGCTTCGATGTCGGCGCTTGCGGTGCCACGCGGCATTGTCAGCGTATCGCGCAGCTTGCCGTTCACTTGCACTGCGATAGTGACCGCTTCATCGACCAGCAACGCCGGATCAACCTCGGGCCAGGCCGCGTCCGCGATCAGCCCGGCGCCACCGCGCAGCGCCCAGACTTCCTCGGCCAAATGCGGGACCATGGGTGCCACAAGCAGCAACAGCCGATCAATCGCCACCTCCCGCGAGGCGGAAGGAGCGGCGCGCTCAATCGCGTTGGCGAGTTCATAAACCCGCGCGACCGCCTTGTTGAACGACAGCGCTTCGATATCAGTGGCGATGCCCGCAATCGTCTGATGCACTTTGCGGTCGAGCGCTTCGTCGGCGCCGGTTGTCGCTGCATCGCCCGGCTGGAATAGCCGCCACAGCCGCTGGACAAAGCGCCATGCGCCGTCGATTCCGGCCTCGCTCCAAGGCAAATCGCGTTCGGGCGGCGAATCCGACAGCATGAACCACCGCACCGCGTCGGCGCCATATTGCGCGACGATCGGTTCGGGATCGACCGTGTTCTTTTTCGACTTCGACATTTTGATGACGCGACCGATCTGCGCGGGTTCGCCGCTGTCGATGATCGTCGCGATGCCGCCGTCGATCCGCACTTCGTCGGGCGCGAGCCAGCGGCCATCGGCGGCCTGATAGGTTTCGTGGGTCACCATCCCTTGGGTAAACAGCCCGGCAAAGGGCTCGCTGACGTCAAGCCGTCCGATATGGCGCAGCGCCCGGGTCCAGAACCGCGCATAGAGCAGATGGAGGATCGCATGTTCGACCCCGCCAATATATTGCGCGACGGGCAGCCATTTCTCCGCCTCTGCCCGGTCGAACGGCCGGTCGCTGGGCTGGCTGGCAAAGCGGATGAAATACCAGGATGAATCGACGAACGTGTCGAGCGTATCGGTCTCGCGCCGCGCCGCGCCGCCGCAGGTTGGGCAGGCAACATGCTTCCACGTTGGATGCCGGTCGAGCGGATTGCCGGGAATGTCAAAGCTCACATCCTCGGGCAGGATGACCGGCAATTGATCCGTTGGCACCGGCACAATGCCGCAGGTGTCGCAGTGGATGACCGGGATCGGCGTGCCCCAATAACGCTGGCGGCTCACCCCCCAGTCGCGCAGGCGAAACACCGTGCGGCCGCTGCCCCAACCTTCGCGCTCGGCACGGGCAATGACCTCGCGCTTTGCATCCTCGCTGCTCATGCCGTTGAGGAAGCGCGAATTCACGATGTTTCCGGCACCGCTATAGGCGGTATCGCCCTCAAACTCGGTGCCTTGCGCATCGCCATCGGCGACGACGCGCCGCACCGGCAAGCCATATTTGCGGGCGAAATCAAGGTCGCGCTGGTCATGCGCGGGCACGCCGAACACCGCGCCGCTGCCATAATCCATCAGCACAAAATTGGCGATATAGACCGGCAAGTGCCAGTCCGGATCAAGCGGATGCTGCGCCGTAATGCCCAGCCGATGCCCGAGCTTTTCCTGCGTGTCGAGCTCGGCAGCCGTCGTGCCCCCCTTGCGACACAGTTCGATAAAGGCTGCAACCTCGCCGTCCACTTCGACCGCAGCGCGCGCGATCGGGTGATCGGCGGCAACCGCGACAAAGCTTGCGCCGAAAATCGTGTCGGGGCGGGTGGAAAATACCTCCACCGTGCCGCCATCCGATAACGCAAAGGAAAAGGCCAGGCCCTGGCTGCGGCCAATCCAGTTATCCTGCATCAACCGGACCTTGTCGGGCCAGTCCTTCAGATCGCGCAGACCCTCCAGCAGATCATCGGCGAAATCGGTGATTTTCAGGAACCATTGGCTCAGCTTGCGGCGCTCGATTGGCGCGCCGGAGCGCCAGCCGCACCCGTCGATGACTTGCTCATTAGCGAGCACGGTCATGTCGACGGGATCCCAATTGACCGACGATTCCTTACGGTAAACCAGCCCCGCCTCATAAAGGTCGAGGAACAGCGCCTGTTCATGCCCGTAATATTCGGGATCGCAGGTCGCGAGTTCGCGGCGCCAGTCGAGTGCAAAACCGAGTTGTTTCAACTGCGAGCGCATCTTGGCGATGTTGGCGCGCGTCCAGTCGCCGGGATGGACTTTTTTCTCCATCGCCGCATTTTCGGCCGGCATACCAAACGCGTCCCAGCCCATTGGGTGGAGCACTTCCATCCCCGTCATCCGCCGATAGCGCGCGAGCACATCGCCCATCGTATAGTTGCGGACGTGCCCCATATGAATGCGGCCCGACGGATAGGGAAACATTTCAAGCACATAGCTGCGCGGCTTGGCGCTATTGCTGTCGGCGGCAAAGGTGCCGCGTTCCTCCCAAACCGCTTGCCAGGCCGCGTCGGCCTTTAGCGCGTTAAAGCGCGATGCCATGACCGCCAATCCTCAGCCCGGCAGCGCGGCGCGGCGCAGATCACGAGCATGAGTGAGGATGATGTCTTCAAGCTTTTGCGCAGTCGCCGCCTTTACCGGCGCATCAATCCATTGCCCGTCGCGGTTGATCTGGCGCAGAATTGCAACGCGGACGGCATCGGCGCGCAAATCCTGGTCCAGGATCGACACGGTCACCTTCATCCGCTCGGCGGGGGCGGCCGGATTGGCATACCAATCGGTGACGATCACACCGCCCGCCGAATCGGTCTGCAACAACGGCATGAATGAAATCGTGTCGAGCGAGGCGCGCCACAGATAGGCATTGACGCCGATCGTCGTCACCCGTGCCGCCGCCAAATCGCCCTTTGGCCGGTCCTGCCCGCCCCCGCAAGCGGCGAGCGGCATGACGAGCGAGAACATGAGCGCGGCGCGCAGCAGACGGGACATTGGCGGATTCCTGAACAAAATTGCTGGTTCTCTCTATACTCGGTCCGGGTCGCGCCGCAAGCAACCCTAGCCGGTTGATCGTCCTGTGGGCCAGATGCCACACTCCGTCTGAAAAAGCGTTTTGGGACCGTGGCGTAAGCGGGTGTCGCTGTGCTATCGGCACAACAAGAAGGGATGGTTTGCGTGAGTCGGCACCGCGTCACAATATCGATCGCATCATTGCTGCTCGTAGCGAGCGGCATCGGCACGGTCGTGGTTGCAAGCGGTGCGGCGGCGCAGACAGTCGGTGTGCTTGCCGTGAAGCCGTTTACCGGGATTGGGGGCTTTACCCCCGCCCTTGCCGATCCGCGGCTCGCCGCGATGGTGGGCAAGGCGTCCGTGGGCGGTCGGGATTATGATTTCACGCCGGCTCAGGCGCGGCGGTTAGTGACGTCGACGCGGGTTGTGACAGCCTTGCCCGCCAAGTCAACACCGGGCAGTGCGGCACCGGTTGCACCCTCCATTAAGATCGCGGCGATTGACTATAATCTGGGCGCAACGGGCGAGTGGAAGCAGTTTGCGCCAATGGGACGCGGTGTCCAGACGCCGGCGAGCATCGGCGTGCGGACCAGCTTTGACCTTGCGTCCACGACGGGCGCAAACCGTGCGCAACCGATGGTTGACAAGTCGGTCGCCGCCGCGCTCCCGCCGGGGAAAGAGCCTGTGCAACCACTGCTCGATTCGACCAATGCCTTTCGCCTGACGCGCAACGTCGACCTGACGGCGGGCAGCCGGGCGGGTAACGAAACCTTCCGGCTTCACCGAACGGGCGATGACCGCCGCGACAGTCAGGCGGTTTATGTCGGAACCGCGCTGCGCTTCTAACGCGCGCTCGACGCTTTGACGCGCGGCACGGGCGCCGTCCATGCATCAATCGCCGCATAGCCGATAAAACCGCCGCGCCGCAGTCGCGCAAAGCGCCGCACATTGACTCCCCCCAACGCGATCGCTTTCCCCGGCACCATCCGGGCTAGCGCGATCGCCCGCACAACGCCGAGCGCGGGTGCATCGCGATGCGATCGAGTGGGAAAAACGGGCGAAATCAGAACGACATCTGCCCCCTGCCGCCGCGCGGCCACCACTTCCCTCGCGTTATGCGCGGCATGGGTGCGAAGACCGCGACGTTGCCGCGTGCCCTGATTATGCGCGCCCTGCTCACCCCGAAACGGCGTTGACCCAGCGCGGATCAGGACCAGCCCCCGCCGTCTTGCCACTTGGCTAATCCGGGCGAATAGCGCGCGCCGCAGGGCATCGGGCAAGGAATAATGCCGAAAAATCACCCCCGCGCCGCGTGGCAACCGCGTTAGTGCGGGCCATAGCGCATCGCCCATCCGTTCGTCAGTCATCATCCACAATCGGGGCACGGGTGGGTGGTGGCGATGCATTGACGCTTCTATAGCAAACCCGATGACCATTTCGGAAGCCGCCACCCCGCTCGCCCAGATCACCGCCGCCATTGCCCGTGCGGCCAAATTGGCGCAGCGGCGCGATCCGGTTACGCTGATCGCGGTATCCAAAACGCAAGGCACAGGCGCGATCGCCCCCCTGATCGCTGAGGGGCAGCGCAGCTTCGGCGAAAATCGCGTGCAGGAAGCGGCTGCCAAATGGCCCGGCTTGCGCGACGGCAACCCCGATATCCGCCTGCACCTGATCGGTCAGCTCCAGTCGAACAAAGCGGATGAGGCAGTGGCGCTGTTCGATGCCATTCACTCGGTCGACCGACTCTCACTCATCACAGCGCTTGCCCGCGCGATGGACAAGGCGGGGCGGCGGCCCGATTGCTTTGTTCAGGTCAATATCGGCGATGAGCCGCAAAAGGGCGGGGTGGCAACTGCGGATCTGGCCGGGTTGCTTGGCCATGCGCGCGCCGCTGCGCTGCCGGTGGCGGGGTTGATGTGCTTGCCGCCTGCCGGGGTGGAGCCCGCGCCCTATTTCGCATTGCTGGCCAAATTTGCCGCCGATCACGGTCTTGACGGCTTGAGCATGGGGATGTCGGGCGATTTCGAAACCGCAGTCACGCTGGGCGCGACGCATGTACGGGTTGGCACCGCGCTATTTGGAGCACGGCATTGATTGGGGGACGGGCATGAGATTTGGCGGGATCATCTTTGATTTCGACGGCGTGCTGATCGACAGTGAGTTTGTCGGCAACGCCCATGTCGCGCAGTATCTGACTGCCGCCGGTTTTCCGACCACAGCCGAACAGGCGATGGCGCGGTTCATGGGGTTGTCCGGCGCCAATTTTATCGCGGCGATCGAGCGCTGGATCGGTCGGCCCTTGCCCGATGATTTCGCGTTCGCGCGCGCGGAGGAGGATATGCGCGTGTTCGCAAACGGGGTCGACGCGATCGACGGCGCGGTGGCGTTCGTGCGCAGCCTCCCACCCGCGCGCGCGCGCGCGATTGCCTCATCCAGCTCGACTGCGTGGATTGCGCGTCACCTCGATCACATCGGCCTGCGCGATGCGTTTGGCGACAAGCTGTTCAGCGGGAAGGAGCATGTCGCACGTGGCAAGCCCGCGCCCGATCTCTACATCCATGCCGCCGCCGCGATCGGCGTACCGATTGGTGATTGCGTGATTTTGGAGGATTCGCCGGTCGGTGCGACGGGCGCGGTTGCCTCCGGCGCTTATGTCATTGGCGTGTGCGCGGGACGTCACTGCGGACCGGATCATGGCGCGGTGTTGCGCGACATCGGCGTCGATGCGGTGGCCAGTGACTATGCCGACGTTGCGCGGCTGATCGCTTAAAGCCGCTGGCCTAAAACTGGTGGCCGGTGCGGTCGCGCTTGGTTGCCAGATAACGCTCATTATGCGGGTTTGGTGGCAATTTATGCGGCACGCGCTCCGCCACGTCGATGCCGACGCTTTGGAGCTGCGCGACCTTTTCCGGGTTGTTGGTGAGCAGCCGCACTTGATGCTGGCCGAGCAGCGTCAGCATTTGGCCCGCCACCCTGAAATTGCGCGAATCGACCGCGAACCCCAGCCGGGTGTTGGCGTCGACCGTATCGAACCCCTGATCCTGCAACGCATAGGCGCGCAGCTTGTTGATAAGGCCGATCCCGCGCCCTTCCTGCCGCAGATAAAGCAAAATGCCCCAGCCATTGGCCGCAATCGCGTGGATCGCCGCCTGAAGCTGTGGGCCGCAATCGCATTTCAAACTGCCCAGCACATCGCCGGTCAGACATTCACTATGCAGCCGCACGAGCGGCGGCGCCCCATTCGGGCTGCCGATCAGCAGCGCCACATGCTCGCCCGCCATTTCGGGGGTGCGAAACGCGATAATTTCGGCGCGTTCGGCGCCATCGACCGGCAAATGCGCGCGTGCGGCAATCACCAGCCGCGACGCATCCTCATGCGCTTCGATATCCTCAGGCGTAATGCCAATCTCCGCTGTGCCTCTGCGCAGTACGAAAAATGCAGGCAGCATCCCGGCCAGCGTCGCCAGCCTCAGCGCCCAGCGCGCGCCATTGGGATCGTCGATGTCGATTGCGCGATACGGCCCTTTGAGCGGCGTCTTCAAGTCGAATTGCGGATCAGCAAGTGCGGTGGCCGCATCGAAATCGAGCCAGGGCGCACGTTCGACCAACGCCGGGCAATCGGGGGCGGCGGCGGCCCGCTGATTGGCGAGCTTGAGCGTTGCCGCCCGCCCCGCCGATAACAGCACGGGGGCGGTTCCCGCCGGGTCAAATGCTGCAAGCCGGGCAGCATCCGCCGTCTCGATCGGAAGCAGCGCAAGCGGCCCGGCCTTCGTCGCCAACACCACGGCCCAGCCGCGCCGCAGCGCGTCAATCGCTTGCGCCGCCGCGCGCGGATTGGCGGGGGTGACGGTCAAAGCGCAAACTCGGTGACGAGCGGAATGTGATCCGATGGCTTGTCCCAGCTCCGCGCCGCCTCCACCACCCGGTGCGCGGTCGCGACCGCCGCGACATCGGGCGTCGCCCACATATGGTCGAGCCGCCGTCCGCGATCAGAGGCTTGCCAGTCCTTCGCCCGGTAACTCCACCAAGTGTAGAGCCGTTCGGGCGGGGGGGTGAAGCGGCGACCCAGATCGACCCACTGATTCGCCTGTTGAAGCCGGTCAAGCGCTGCCACCTCCACGGGCGTGTGGCTAACCACGTCGAGCAATTGCTTGTGGCTCCAAACGTCACACTCAAGCGGCGCGATGTTGAAATCACCCACCAACAACGCCGGGCCGACTGACTGCGCCGACCACTCGGTCATCCGGTCGATAAAGTCGAGCTTTTGCCCAAATTTGGGGTTTTGCTCGCGGTCGGGGATGTCGCCGCCCGCCGGAATGTAGACATTGTCGAGCCGCAGCCCACCGGGCAGTCGCACCCCGATATGCCGCGCCTCGCCATTGGCCTGCCAACCGTGCCGCGTCACGTCGGCGAGCGGTAATCGAGAGACGATCGCGACGCCGTGATGCATACGCTGACCGTGCAGCTCGATGTGCGGATAGCCCAGCGCGCGAAAAGTGGCGGCGGGAAATTCCGAATCGGCGGCTTTGGTTTCCTGAAGGCACAGGATGTCGGGGGTGGCACTGCGCAGGAATTCTTCGACAATAGCGAGGCGAAACCGCACCGAGTTGATGTTCCACGATGCGATGCGAAGCGTGTCGGCCATAAAGCGATTTAGAACCCGTTATCCGCCTTCACCAGCCCCTTTCCCGCCGTGCAACGCATGCGACACAGAAAGGCCCTCGTCCCGGGGGCATGGAACGAGGGCCGACCTAGCGTTCGTCACGCAAGCAGATCGGACTTGCCGGGCAACAGGGGGAAAACCCGAAAGCACCGTCTGCATTCCCGGTTTAACGGCTCAAAGCTGTCGCCAATATGAACGAAACGCCGAGCCATGTTCAGTTTCGCGGCGATCCCCGGCGCGGCTCATTAAAGCGAAACGCATTGTCGGGAATCGCGATGTTGAACCGCTGATTCGCTAGCCGCACCGTCGTGCGGTTATTCTGCGCGTCGAGAGCTACCCAACCCTGAAGCATCAACCCGCCCGGCGCGCCGGCGATGCGCGCGAACACCATGGTGATGCGGCCATATTCCGGGTGGCGCGGGTCGCTAGCTTCGACTGAGATGATTCGCGGATCCCCAGTGTCGACCGTTTTGGCAAAGCGGGTCGCGTCTTTCGTTGGATCAAGCAAGATGCCGAGCGGCGCATTGGCGATCGGCCAGCGTTGTTTCTGGCCAACCTGGTAATCGAGAAACCAGAGCGACTTGCCATCCGCCACAACCAGGATCGGCACACCCTTTTCATATTGAAAGCGGATTTTGCCGGGTTTTTTGAGCGTCAACACGCCGCGCACGCTGTTGCCGACGCGGTCAATCTGCTCAAAATCGGCCGTCATCGTATCAACGGCGCCGAGATGCGCCTTGACCAGCGCCAGCCCATCGACCGCAGCGGCGGCGGGCATTGTCACCAACGCGATGCCAAGCGAGGTGGTCAGGGGGCGGATCATCGCGTCAACTCTCCGGCAAAAAAATACGCGGCATCAATGACGACACGGCGTTGAACGCGCCGTGAACCGTGTGGCCGGTGCTGCGCAAATCAGATCGGGTTG
The DNA here is from genome assembly GCA_013822915.1 of Sphingomonas sp. GTDB lineage: Bacteria > Pseudomonadota > Alphaproteobacteria > Sphingomonadales > Sphingomonadaceae > Sphingomonas. The sequence continues at coordinate 9,819 of PNLG01000314.1, forward strand.
CCGTCGCGGTCGCGCAGCACTTCGCGACGGCCAACATGGTCGGGCTTGCCGACAATGCCATCCTTTTCCATCCGTTCGATAAGACGCGCGGCGCTGTTATAGCCGATCCGCATCTGCCGTTGCAGCCATGACGTCGACGCCTTTTGGCTTTCCACCACCAGCTGGACCGCAATCCGATATTGCTGATCCTCCGGGCTGTCCTCACCCAAAGGTTGTCCATCCAAAGGGAAATCTTCCTCGGGCTCCTCGGTCACTGACTGGATGTAATCGGGTCGCCCCTGCGCGCGCCAGTGATCGGCGACAGCGCGCACTTCGTCGTCGGAGACAAACGGGCCGTGGACGCGCACAATCCCCTTGCCGCCGGGCATGTAGAGCATGTCGCCCTTGCCAAGCAGTTGTTCGGCGCCCTGTTCGCCCAGAATTGTGCGCGAATCGATTTTCGAGGTGACGTGAAAGCTGATCCGGGTGGGCAGGTTTGCCTTGATCACGCCGGTGATGACATCGACCGAGGGGCGCTGCGTCGCCATGATGAGGTGGATGCCCGCCGCGCGCGCCTTTTGCGCGAGCCGCTGGATCAGGAATTCGACTTCCTTGCCTGCGGTCATCATCAGATCGGCGAGTTCGTCGACGATGACGACAATCTGCGGCAGCACCTGATAATCGAGCGTTTCCTCCTCATAAATCGGCTGGCCGGTGTCGCTGTCATAGCCGGTTTGCACCTTGCGGCCGAGCGGATGGCCCTTCGCACGGGCGGCGCGCACCTTGTCGTTGAAGCTCACCAGACTGCGCACGCCCACCGACGACATCTGGCGATAGCGATCCTCCATCTGCTCCACTGCCCATTTGAGCGCGCGCACTGCCTTGGCCGGATCGGTGACGACGGGGGAGAGGAGATGCGGAATGTCGTCATACATGCTCAGTTCGAGCATTTTGGGATCAATCATGATCATCCGGCACTGATCGGGACGCAGCCGATAGAGCAGCGACAGGATCATGCAGTTGAGCCCGACCGACTTGCCGGAGCCGGTCGTGCCCGCGACCAGCAAATGCGGCATCGGCGCGAGATCAGCGACCACCGCGTCGCCAGCAATATTCTTGCCCAGCACAATCGGCAGCGAGCCGGGCTGATCGTCGAGCGATTCGATCAGCTCGCGCAGGCTCACCATTTCGCGGCGAACATTGGGAAGTTCGATGCCGATCACCGTGCGCCCCGGAATCGTCGCGACGCGCGCCGAAATTGCCGACATGTTGCGGGCAATGTCATCAGCAAGCTGGATCACCCGGCTCGCCTTGATGCCGCTGGCGGGTTCGAGTTCATACATCGTCACGACGGGACCTGGCCGCACATTCACAATCGCGCCCTTCACATGGAAGTCATCGAGCACTGATTCGAGCAGACGGGCGTTCCGCTCCAGCGCGGCGCGGTCGATCGCCATACCGGGGGTGGGCGGCGCGGGTTTGAGCAGATCAACCGGCGGCAACGCGCTGGTATCGCCCAGGTCGAACGAGGTCTGGCGAGGCGGCTTTGCAGGGGCGCTGGCCGGTTTGGCAGGGCGATCGGTAATGACGGGGGCAGGCCGAGGATCGCTGACCGCGATAGGGCGCGGGGCGGGTTCGGGTCGGTGCGGCGCGGCCTCTTCCTCGGCGACGCCGCGCTCGGTTGTGGCAGAGGTCGCACCGCGCGGCCAGCCCAGCGACCAGGTGCGTCCGCCGGCTTCAATCTCAAAGCCGAACGCATAGACCATCACCCCGCCCAGCATCGCCATCCCGGCCAGCACCCGCCCGGTCCACAGGATCGCAACCGGATCGCCGATTTCACTCATCGCGGTGCGCAGCGCCCCTGCGATCCCGAGCGCGATCGCCCCGCCATAGCCTGCGGGCAGGGTGCTCACCGCGCCGCCATCCACCAGCGCAAAGCCGGTCGCGATCAGGACGATGCCGATCAGCACCTTTGCGCTCATCCGCCACCACGCGCCGACCGGCCGGTCGCGCCAAAGACGGCTTGCGAACAGAAACGCAAATGGAACAACCAATACTGCGGGCCAGCCGAGCAGCGCGAGCAGCGCATCGGCAATCATCGCGCCAGGCCGGCCAAGCGCATTGCCCACCGGACCTCCCGCGGCGGTCGACAGCGACGGATCGCCGGGCCGATAGCTTGCCAATGCGAGCCCGACGCCGATCGCCGCGCCCGCAATCGCCATCCCCGCGATCAGCGCGCCGCTGCGCCGGGCGCCATGTTGGACGGTTTGCCGCCAAAGCGGCGGATGCGCGCTCGCCATGTTCGTTCCCTAAAAATACGCTGGATGTTCCCGGTCACCATCAATCGCGCCTGGCGAGTCCCGCGTCAAGCAGGCGTTGGCATTGGCGGCGCATCGCCCTAAAAGCGCGGTTATGGAAAAAGCGGAAATTCTTATTCTGGGCGGCGGGCTGGTGGGCTGCACGCTGGCGCTGGCGCTCGATGCGCATGGCCTGACCAGCATTGTCGTGGACCCCGCCGACCCGGCGGTGACGCTGGCCCCCGGTTTTGATGGCCGCGCCTCGGCAATCGCCAGCGCAAGCGGGCGGATGCTCGCCGCGATCGGGCTCAGCGATCGGCTGGCAGGGATGGGCTGTCCAATTGCGTCCATTCGGGTGAGTGACGGGCTCGCGCCCGGAGCGCTCGATTTTGAACCGGGGGCAGAGGATGGTGCGCTCGGGGTGATGTATGAGAACCGCAGCTTGC
>PNLG01000166.1 GCA_013822915.1 Sphingomonas sp.
CCCCACATCGCGGTGCGCAGCGCGATCAGGTCGGGCGCCGTCTCGATCGACTTCACCTGCGCGCGCGGCTTGGCATCGGCAAGGCCGGGCCGCCCCTGCACCGCATAGCCCGCACAGCCCAGCACCAGCGCGGTTGCCGCTGTCGTCCATAACAGCCGCGGCACGCGCAACGCGACCAACAGCCCCGCCGCCAGCACGGTCACCGCCGCCAGCATCACCCAGCCCATTACCGCGCCTTCCGCTTGAAACTGCCGCGCGCGAGCCACAGGCCAAAGCCGATCAGCGCAAATGGCGCGATCCACAGCGGCACCGTCGCCACCGACAGCGGCGGGTCATAGGTGACATACTCGCCGTAGCGCGCGATCAGCCAGTCGCGCACCGCCTGCGGACTGTCCCCCGCCGCGATCCGCCGCCGTACCAGCGCGCGCATATCGCCCGCCATTTCGGCATCGCTATCGGCGATCGACTGCCCCTGACACACCAGACAGCGCAGCGTCAGCATCAGCTTTTGCGCCGCCGCCTCCTGGCGGGCATTAGGCAATTGGGTGTAGGCGAGTTTTGCCGGCGGCAACGACGAATCGGCGAGCGCGGGTGCCGCGAGGATCATCAAGATCGCCGCCAGCCCCCTCATTTCGCGCGCGCCAGTGCGGCCATGATGACCGGGAGATGCTCATCGCGAATATCGCCGATATGCTGGAGCACAATCCGCCCCCGCCCATCGACAACAAAGGTTTCTGGCACGCCGGAGGAACCAAGCGACAGCTGGAGCGCGCTTTCCGGATCACTCCCGATCGCGACGAACGGATCGCCATAGCGGGCGAGGAACGCGCGCACATCCTCCGGCTTGTCGCGGATGGCGGCGGCATCAATCCGCGCACCAAGTGCCTTTAGCCGCGCCAATTGCGGCGCCTCCGCCGCGCACGGGACACACCAGCTCGCAAAGACGTTCAGGAGTCGCGGCTTGCCATCGCGGAAGTGCGCACTCGACAGACCGGGCTTGCCGGGCACAACCGGGGCGAGCGTGAAGTCGGGCAGCGCCTGCCCCACCATGGCGGAGCGCACCGCGCGGTCCGCCGGGCGCGCCAGCCCCCAGATCGCAACAGCCACCAGCGTAAGGAAACCGATGAGCGGCAACCACAGCTTCATGCCAATCCCTCCCGCCGGGCCGTGGTGCGGCGTTCGCGCAGCCAGCGGCCGATCAGCGACAACAGTCCGCCAATCGCCACCAGCGCACCACCCGCCCAGATCAGCGTCACAAACGGTTTCCACCACAGCCGCAATTGCCAGCGCCCCTCGGCATCACGCTGGCCCAGCACGGTGTAAAGCTGCCCGTCAAGTACGGTCGCAATCGCCGACTCGCTCGTCGTCGTCACCGGATTGGCGAAAAAGCGCGATTGCGGCGCCAGCGTAAACGATGCGCCATCCCGCTCGGCGCGCAATTCCGCCTCCAGCGCGGTCCAGTTAGGGCCCAGCACCGGGCGCACCCCGGTAATCGCGATGCGATAGGGGCCGACGCGCTGCGGCTCGCCAATGCGCGCGGCGACCAATGTTTGCTGCGTAAACGCGCTCTCGCTCGCCATCCCGGCAAGCGACACCGCAATCCCCAGATGCGCCACCACCATGCCATAAGTGAACAATGGCGTGCGGCGCAGGTTCCGCTTCCACAGCGGTGCAACACTCGACACCGCCAGCCCGAACGCCAGCGCCAGGCCCAGGATCGCCAGCACCCCGGCGCTGCTGGCAAACACCACCAACGCCGCCACCATCAGCCCGGTGACGATGATCGGCACGAACAACCGGCCCAGCACCGCGCCGCCATCATCCCGCCGCCACCGCATCAGCGGCCCCGCCGCCATCACCGCCACGAGCGCGAGCGCGACCGGGCCGGCGGCTTTGTTGAAAAAGGGCGGGCCGATCGACACCTGCACCCCAAACACGCCCGCTGCAAAGATCGGATAAAGCGTGCCGATCAGCACCACCCCCAAAATCACCGACAGCAAGAGATTATTGGCGACGAGCGCACCCTCGCGGCTGACCAGCTCAAACCCCTGCCCCTCGCGGATCGTCGCCACGCGCGTCGCAAACAGCAGCAGCGCGCCACCGATGTAGAAAGCCAGCAGGATCAGGATGAAAGCGCCGCGCTCCGGATCAACGGCAAAGGCGTGCACGCTCGTCAAAATACCCGACCGGACCAGGAAAGTGCCGACCATCGACATCGAAAACGCGACCACCGCCAGCATGATCGTCCACGCGCGCAAACCATCGCGCGTCGCCAGCACCGTCACCGAATGGAGCAGCGCCGTCGCCGCGAGCCACGGCATCAGCGAGGCATTTTCCACCGGATCCCAAAACCACCAGCCGCCCCAGCCCAGCTCGTAATAGGCCCAATAGCTGCCCGCGGTGATGCCCAGCGTCAGGAAAATCCACGCCCCCAATATCCATGGCCGCATCGCGCGGGCAAAGGCTGGCCCCACGTCGCGCATCACCATTGCGCCCACCGCAAAGCTGAACGCCACCGAAATGCCGACATAACCGATGTAGAGCGTCGGCGGGTGAAAGGCGAGGCCGGGGTCTTGCAACAACGGGTTCAACCCATTGCCATCGGCAGGGGCGGTTGCCAGGCGCGCAAACGGGTTCGACGCGAACAGCAGGAAAGCGTAGAAACCAAGCGCGATCAACGCCTGACTGCCCAGCGTCGCGACCAAAGTCTTTTCGGCCAATTGCCGCTCAAAAAGTGCAACCGCCCCGCCCGCGAGGCCCAGGATCGTCACCCAGAGCAGCATCGACCCTTCATGATTGCCCCACGCGCCCGCAATCTTGTAGATCAGCGGCTTTGCCGAATGGCTGTTGTCCGCCACCAGCTTCACCGACAGGTCGGTTGCGACAAACACCGAAATCAGCAGGATCAGCGCAAGTGCGACAATCACCCCCTGCACCACCGCCACCGGCCGCACACTTCGCAAAACATCGGGGTCACCACGCGCCAGCCCAATCGCGGCGAGCATCAGTTGCAGCGCGGCAAGCGCCGCCGCAATCCACAGCGCCGCAAGGCCCGCTTCGGCGATCATCGCCCCACCCCTACCATTTGGCTGGTCACTGCTTGGCTGGCTTCATCTCGGCCATTTTGCCCGCCATTTCGGGCGGCATATATTTCTCGTCATGCTTGGCGAGCAGATTGCTGGCGACAAAGCTGCCATCGGGGCGAAACTCCCCTTCGGCAACCACGCCTGATCGTTCCTTGAACAGGTCGGGGGTAATACCGCGAAACTGCACGGGGACGGTCGCCTTGCCATCGGTGACGGTGAAGCTGATCGTCACCCCGTCCGCCATTTTGCGGATCGACCCGCCCTCAACCATCCCGCCCAGCCGCACCGCACGGCCCAGCGGCAGGCCCTGTTTGGCAACATCGCCGGGGGCATAGAAAAACGCCGCCTGATCCTTCAGCGCCGACAGCGCCAGCCCGCTTGCCCCGGCAATCGCCGCGACACCGAGCAGCGCGAGATATAGCCGCTGATGTTTTGCTTTCATCGGGGCTTTCATTTCCCGCGCTTCTCCGCTCGCACCATCGCCAGCCAACTCCATAGTGCTAGCGCCGTAGCGCCAATCAGCGTGGCGGCATAGGCGGCGGTGACGAAAGGCCAGGGGTTCATCGTGCGCCCCTCACTGCGCCGCCATCCGCCGCAGCCGCGCCTCGGCCTTGGTCCGGGCAAGCTCGGCGCGCATCCGCATCAGCACAACGGCTGCGAAAAACAGCGTGAACCCGCCCAGCGTGAACCAGAGCGGCCAGATGATCGACGGATCGATTGTCGATTTGGTAACGCCAATGCTCTGCCCCTGATGCAGCGTGTTCCACCACACCACCGAATAGCGGATAATGGGGAGCAGCACCGATCCGGCAATCCCGTAAAGCGCCGGGATACGCCCGTCGCCCCCGCGATCCTGATCGGCCCGGGCCAGCGCCATAAACCCCAGATAGACAAAGAACAGCAGCAGCATTGATGTCAGCCGCCCGTCCCATTCCCACCATGTGCCCCAGGTCGGCCGCCCCCAGATTGACCCGGTCGCAAGGCACAGCGCCGCAAACACCGCCCCGGGCAACGCGCAAGCCCGCGCCGCTGTCATCGACAGTGGATGGCGCCAGATCAGGAACACCAGACTCGACACCGCAATCCCGCTCCATCCCGCCATGCCCAGCCACGCGGCTGGCACATGGATATGGAGGATGCGCACCGTCTCCCCCTGCAGATAATCGGGCGGAATCTGCGTCAACGCCCCCCAGGCGCCATAAGCGATCAACAACACCCCCGCCCAGAACAGTGCCGGGGTCAGCGGGCGCGCGATCCTCAAAAAACGCGCAGGGTTGGCAAGGGCATGAATCGACGACACTGACGCAATCTTATGACAGGAAATCCAAAGATGCTACCTGTCCTTGTGGCCCCCTAAACGGCGCGGAGACCCGATCAATCGCCGCTGACCGGCACGGGACCAAGATCGCCCAGCCCCACCGTGCCGCTTGCCATTGCCAGCATCGCGTCGAGCGACTTTTTCGCGCGCAGCCGCAACCCCTCCTCAATCTCGATCCGCGGTTCGAGATCGCGCAACGCGAGGTAAAGTTTTTCCATCGTATTCAACGCCATGTACGGACAGATATTGCAGTTGCAATTGCCGTCCGCGCCCGGCGCGCCGATGAAATTCTTGGTCGGCTCGGCTTTGCGCATCTGGTGAATGATGTGCGGCTCGGTCGCGACGATCAGCGTATCGCCCGGCATTTCCTTGGCATAGCTCAGGATACCGCTGGTCGATCCGACATAATCGGCATGGTCGATGATATAGGCCGGGCATTCGGGGTGCGCGGCCACCGGCGCTGTCGGATGCTGCGCCTTCAGCTTCAACAGCTCGGTCTCGCTAAACGCCTCATGGACGATGCACACACCGGGCCAGAGCAGCATGTCGCGCCCGGTCTTGCGCGCCAGATACCCGCCGAGATGCTTGTCCGGCCCGAAAATGATTTTCTGCGTGGCCGGGATCTGGCTGAGGATTTTTTCAGCGGATGATGAGGTGACAATGACATCGCTCAGCGCCTTCACCTCGGTCGAGCAATTGATATAGGTCAGCGCGATATGGTCCGGGTGCGCGGCGCGAAATGCCGCGAATTTATCCGGCGGGCAGCTATCTTCAAGACTGCACCCGGCGTTCAGGTCCGGCAGCACCACGATCTTTTCCGGGCTCAGGATTTTCGCGGTGTCGGCCATGAACTTGACCCCGCAAAAGGCGATCACATCGGCGTCGGTCGCCTGCGCCTTGCGGCTCAGATCAAGCGAATCGCCGACGAAATCGGCAATGTCCTGAATCTTGGGCTTTTGGTAATAATGGGCAAGGATCACCACGTTGCGATCCCGCCGTAGCCGGTCGATTTCGGCGCGAAGATCAAGTCCGTTCAGGCTCTCGCGGTGCGGCGCATTCATCGGTCAACCCTCCCATGCTACGCCGCTCACATGGACGCGGTGCGCCCGGTGATCAAGGGGCCTGGAGGCGGGGGTGCGAATTCGAGCGGCGGCACAGCGGCACCCGGCGACCCGGCGGTGACCCCCTGATAGAGCGCGGTGCCAAGGGGCGAATAAGTGATCGCTTCGGTCAGCAGCATCGATGCGATCATCGTCGCGATCCCGCGGACAAACGCCGGATGCACCCGGCCATCGCGGCGCATATCGGCAATTGCCCCGATCAGCGGGAATAACAGGACAAGCGGCAACGTCGCTTCCCATGCCCACGGCACCAGCAACGGCATCGGCAGCAACCGCCCGAATGCCGGCCCAAGCAGCACGGCCATCGCGCAGAAATGCAACCGCCGGTGCCAGTCGGTCTCGCGGCGCAGCATGATCGCCGCCACCGTAAGCCCGGCAAAGGTGAACAGCGAGACCGGATCGAACACCAGAAAATGCTGCGGCGTGAAGATGAAGGGGACTTGCCCGCGCCGCACGATGGCGATCGTCACCGCGCAGCCAAGCACGATCATCGCGACGATCCAACCGGCGCCAATCCAGCCCAGCCGACGGTGCAGCGCCAGATTGCCCGTCGCCGCAAACCCGTTCTGCACGACGTAAAGCACCACCCATCCCATGAACACGATGGCATGCGCGTGAACGAGCAGCGGCGCCGAAAAGCTCGATCGCCCGGCGGCGAGCTGAAGCGAAAAGCCCGCTACGACGACCGCGGCCATCGCAAACGACATATAGAGAAAAAAGCGGTCGTCAGGCCGACCCGCGGATCGCGATGATGCCAAACTTGCCATATCCCCCTCCCCCCGGAAGCACATTGCTCGAACATAGCAGATCATCGCCGGGGGCGAAACGGCGGGAGGCCGGCGAGACCTAGGGCGATGTCAGTGCTTGTTCGTCAACACGTCCTCGACACTGCGTGAAACGTCCCATTGTTCGCGGTCGGACGCGCTGTGCCGCTCCGCCGGGAAGGTCACCACCACTCGCGCGCCGCCCTGCCCCAGCGCGCGCAAGGGGGCTGCATAAAGTGCGGCAATCGCCCCGCGTGCCGCCGCGCGCGCCTGCGCCATCCGCGCTGGCGAGCGCGCGGCGGTGTGGACCTGCTGCGTCGCATGGAGCGAGGTGCGCTGCGCCAGTTCCTCGGCTGCCTTGCGGGTCACGAAAATGCCGGTGGTGCGCACCAGGCTGCGCTGCGCCTCGTCCACATTCGCGCGGGCCGGCGCGACGTCGGGCGCATTGACGATCAGGGTGCGCTCCGCCGCGCGCCATTCGATATCGCCGCTGCCAATACGCGACACATCGACGAAATAATCGACGCTATAAGGCATTTTGACGACTTGATCGGAGCGCAGCCAGCCAAAGCCGCGAATGTCCGACGCCGTGCTTTGCACAATGCCCGACAGCGTCGCCACCTTCAGCGCGCTGGTGCCCGCCAGCCGCGCGGTAATCAACTCGGTCAGCGGCGCGCCGCCACCCTCGGGCACGCTCTCGGCATAAACCTCGCGGTATCGATTATAGGCGAGGAAAGCGAGCGCCCCCGCCGCCACCAGCGCCGCCAGCGTCAGCAGCCAGCGCGTCGCGACCAGGCTCAGGCGCGGTGCCACAACTCCCCCTGCGCGTGGACCGCCCCGCGCCCGTCAAGGTCGATCAGATGCGCCAGCACCGACCCCGCCGCCGCGCCGTGCAGCCTTGCGTCAAGCGCCGGATACATCGCCGCGACCATCGCCGGGATCGCCGCGGGCCCGGCATCGAGCACTGCCAGAATCTGGCGCTCCCGCTGGCGGCGATGGCTGAGGAGATGACGGACATGCTGCGCCGGGTTGGTCACCGGCTCGCCATGCGCGGGGTAGTAAATCCGGTCATCGCGCGTCTGAAGCTTTTCCAGACTCGCGAGATAGGCGGTCATATCGCCATCGGGCGGCATCACGACCGTCGTCGACCATCCCATGACATGATCGCCCGAAAACAGCGCGCCTGCCTCTGGCAAAGCAAAGGCGAGGTGGTTCGATGTATGCCCCGGCGTCGCCACCGCCGTCAGCGTCCAGCCACCCCCCGACACGCTCTCGCCATCGCTCAGCACCCGGTCGGGCGCATAATCACCGTCGAACGCCGCGTCGGCGCGCGGCCCCATATCGACCACCAGCGGCGCGCACCCGATGATCGGCGCGCCCGTGGCCGCTGCCAGCGCGCGGCTGGCCGGGCTGTGATCGCGGTGGGTATGAGTGATGAGGATCGCAGACACCGGCCGCCCCGCAATCGCCGCGATCAGCGCGTCGATATGCACCGGATCATCCGGGCCGGGGTCGATAACGGCGATGTCATCGGTGCCGACCAAGTGCGTCTGCGTGCCGGTAAAGGTAAAGGGCGACGGATTGGGCGCGAGCACCCGCGCGACCAGGGTATCAAGCGCGATACACGCTCCAGCAGGCGGTGATTCCATGGGCGCGATCATGGCGCGCGCGCCGGAGTAACTCAAGCAAAGTCGAGGCCGCGCGCAAGCAAGGTCCGGTCCGGCGGGGGGGCAATCCCGCCGGACCGGTTGAGGTCATTTCGCCTTGGCAGCGTCAGCCTCAAGCTCGGAAATTGCCTGGTCGATCCCCTTCAGCGCGGCGGCCCGCGCCGCGTCGGACAAATCGCGATTGGCGATAATCCCCTCCCGCGCGGCCCGCACACCGTCCAGCGCGCTGCGACGGGCGTGCCATTCGAAACCCTTGGATTGCAGCATCCGGATGCGCGCCTCCCCAAGATGGCGGTGCGCATCAAAATGGCGCTGAGCATCCCTGCTCAACTTGGCTACGATGTTGCGGCAGACCAGAATGATGCGCTTGCCCTTTTTGGGATCCTTCTCGACCACAGGTTTCCCATTGGCATCCTTACAATCGGTATCGATCACGGTCGGTGCGAACACCATCACCTTGCCCCCGGGCAGGGCCTTGGACAGCGTGGCTTCGATCGTGTCCTCCCCAGTCTCGCCCGCGCCATCACCCTTCAGGTCGATCGTCTCAACCTTGCCATCCTTGTTGCGAATGATGATCTTGGTGCGACGTTCGATCTTGGCCTCGGGTGCGGCGGGTGCGGCGGGCACCGTCGGCGTGGCAGATGTCGGGGCGTCGATGGCCGATTGCGGGGCGATTGGCGCGGCTGCCGCGGGCACGACACTGGCGCGCGGAGCCAAATCCTTATCCAGTGCGGCGTCCGGCACGGCGGCCGCAGTCCCCGACGCGGTTACCCCCAGCGTTACTGCTGCGAACGCCGCCACTGCGACCATACCGGTTGCGATCCGCGCGCGCGATACACGATCCTTCGACAACATCCTCAATCGTCCTTTCAAGTCATTGATTGTATGTAAATGACACGCCGCCGCCACCGCGCCGCCATGTGCGGATTTAACGATGGCGCGGCCATAAGCGTGGCGAACCGCGGCGCCACGCCCGGCAAGCACCCGCTCGTCGCACGCCATTTCCTGATCCGCGCGAAACGCGCGGAAAGCGCGCCAGGCGACTGGATTGAACCAGTGCAGCGCCAACACCACCAGCGCGACCCAATTCGCGATCAAATCGCCGCGCGCATGGTGGGTCAGTTCGTGCGCCATCGCCAGCGCCTGCTCATCCGCGTCATAGCGCGTGGCAAAATCGGCCGGGAAGGCAATGAATTTACGCCATATTCCAAATGCGAGCGGCCCGCTTGCCGCCGGTGTTTCGATGACGCGCACCGGGCCGTTGCTGATCGTGGCAGCATCGGACAGCATCTCGGCCACAAACCGCCGATAGCGGATCAGGTGCCAGCCAATGAACAGCAGCGCGCCGGCCAGCCATAGGCCCAGCAATATCCCCGCCAGCGGCGCGCCCTGATCGGTCAGCAGCGGGGGCACTGCGGCAATATCCACTCGCCCGGCCGCTGATTGCAATTGCGCAACCAGCACTGCTTCGCGCGCAATTTCGGGCGAGAGGCTGATCGGATTGAGCACGCCGCCGACCACATCCGCGCCCGTCAACCATGCCACCATCGGCGCGAATGCCGGCGTCAGCCACCCGCCGCCCGGCATCGGCGGCAACAGCAGTCGCGCCACCGGCAGCACCCACAATGCATAGGCGATGCCCGCGCCAAACCCGCGCCGCACCGGCCCGCGCAGCACCAGCACGATCAGCATCAGCAAAGTGGAGGCAATCAACGCCTCAATCGCCCAGCCAATCATTGCTTCAACGCCTTCAACAATGCCTCGATTTCGGCGATGTCGGCGCTGGTCAGCCGGTCATTTTCGGCAAAATGCGCGACGAGCGGGGTCAGTTTGCCCCCGAACAGCCGATCGACCAGCCGTTGCGACTCACCGGTCAGATAATCGCCGCGCGCCACCAGCGGGCGATAGAGATAGCGGCGACCATCCTCTTCATGGGCGATCACCTTTTTCGCGAGCAACCGCCCGAGCAATGTCTTGACGGTATTGGCGCTCCAGCCGCGGGCCGGGCCAATCCGCTCCACCACGTCCTGCGCGGAAAGCGGCGCCTCCTCCCACAGGACTTCCATCACCTCATGTTCGGCATCGCTGATTCGTTCGGCCATGACCTGCTCCATTGACTACGCTCGTAGTCGCATAGCCTACAGATGTAGTCAAGCCTGTAGCGGGGGCGCCGCCATCGCAATCTCGCGGCTGTCTCCGCAGGATTTAGAACGAAAAGCGAAGCCCGACGCGGATATCACGGCCCGGCAAGGGGGCGAAATCCTTTAACAGGCTCGCGTGGCGCCGCCCGGTCGCATCCAGCAGGTTGTTGGCCGACAGCCGGAATTGAAAGGTCGACTCAGCGCCCAGCGGCCGCCACGCCATCGACAGATTGACGGTCGCAAAGCCGTCGGTCGGCGTTTCAAACGCGCTGATCCGGCGCTGGTCAAAGATATATTCGATCTCCGCCCGCCCGTTCAGCGTCTGCGGTCCGGCCTGCGCGCCGAACAGCACGCGCAGCGGGGGAATGCGCGGGACCGGCGCGCCGTCGGACAGCGTGGCGCGGGTATAATCCACCAACCCGTCAAGCTGAACCGCCCAGCCGCCAATCCGGGCGACGTCCACCGTGCCCTGCACCTCAAACCCCAGATAGCGCGCGCCCTGTTCCAGAAATTGGAACACCGGCAAGCCGTCGATTGACACGCCGGTTTCGCGGGCAAAGATATAATTGGAGAATTGCGTGTAATAAAATGTCGCGCTGCCCGACCAACCGCGCCCCTTGCCGCGCAAAATCGCTTCCACGCCGTAGGATGTCTCAACGCCGAGCGCGGGATTACCGATCAACTGCCCCTGGGTGCCGGGGTCTACCCCTTGCGTAAACAGCTCCTCGACCACCGGCGCGCGCTGAGAATAATGGCCGTTGAGCGCGATTTTCCAATCGGGGGTCAGCGCATAATTGCCGCCCGCCGCCAGCGAGAACAGGTCAAACACCCGCGCAACCGCCGCATTTTGCAGCACCGCGTCGACCGTTGAGGTGATCCCGACATGTTCGTAGCGGAACGACCCTTCGAGCTTCAACGGCCCCCGCCCATATTCGTGCAGCACGAACAGCGCGGTTTGCTCGGTCTCGGTCGGGGGCAAAAGCGGCGCGGGGCCGACCACCCGGAAATCGCGCGAATAAAATTGCGCGCCCAGTGTCGCCTTCAGCGCCGCATCGGGCCGGCCAAGCACCGTTTCCAATCGCGACTCATGGCCAATATTGAGGAAAGTCGCGGTAATCGGGCCGCCGACAATCACTTCGTTATGGGCATAATCGGCCCAGCCGAACCGGCCGCGCACCGCTTGCAGCACGCCGCTGCCGCCGATTTCAAAGCGGACATCGACGCGCTGTTGGTTAAGGTCGATCACCGTGTCGGGCACCGGATTGGCCGGATCGAGCGAAAACCGCGTCGGCAAGCCATAAAGGCTCTCATAATTGCCAAAAGCGACGCCGATATGCCCATTGGGCAGGATCAGCGAAGCACCGCCCGCAATTTCCCAGGTCTCGGCCTGGGTATTGGGCAGTGTGCCGCGCAGCCGACCAAGGGAGGCGATGGCCGGGTCCGTCGACGCGGCTGCCGCTGCGCGCGGCACCGGGCCAAGCACGAAGCCGCCTGTGCGCACCGAAATGGAATCGAGATACTGGCCGTCGGCATGCAGGACCAGATTGTCGGCCGCCTTCACATCGGCGCGGAACCCGATCGACCGCTCCGCCGCAGCGCTGCCAAAGCCCGCAGCAAACAAGGCATCCACGTCGCCCGTTGGTTCGCGCCGCGCGATACGCCCGCTCACGCTGTTGACGACGCCGCCGACCGAGCCGGAGGCGTAAAGCTGCGCGGCGGGGCCACGCAGCACTTCGATCCGATCCGCGACCAGCGGGTTGAGCGCCACGGCATGGTCGGGGCTGGTATTCGACGCATCGAGCGTGCCGATGCCGTCGATCAACAACCGCGCGCGCTCGCCCTGAAAACCGCGCAGCACCGGCCGCGAAGCGCTTGGCCCAAACGAGGTTGAGGAAGCGCCCGGCAAATGCGCCAGCGTTTCGCCAATCGTCGACCGTGCCTGATTAATCAATGCATCGCCGGTTAGCACCGCGCTTGACGAAATCTCGCTGCTCCGAAAGCGCAGGCGATGTCCCGTCACCACGATTTCGGGCGGCAGATCGGCCATCGCCACCATTTCCAGCGCACCGTCAAGGGTCATCCCCTCAACCATCTGCGCCATGGCATCGGCCTTGCTGGCCGGTGGCTTTTCGGTCGCTTGCGCCGGGTCTGGCTGTGGTGGTTCAGCGGATGATTGCGCGAAGGAAGGGGCGGCACTCATCAAGAGTGCCGCCCCGACGATGGCAGTGCGGGCTGGGGGGAGGTATGCCATCGTCAAGTCCTTATCACGTCGTCAATCGATCAGTTGATGCGATAGACAACCGGGCAATTCACCACGAACCCGACGGCACGGAAATCGCCGCCGTCCAGGCTCTTCAAATAGCCGCGGGTT
>PNLG01000247.1 GCA_013822915.1 Sphingomonas sp.
AACGCATCGGTGCCCATCAGCGCGGTGCCGACTTGCCCCGTGATCGCGACCATCGGCACGCTGTCGAGAAAGGCATTGGCAATCCCGGTGATGAGGTTGGTCGCCCCCGGCCCTGAAGTCGCCAGGCACACGCCCGGCCGCCCGGTGACGCGGCCATAGGCATCGGCGGCCATCGCCGCGCCCTGTTCATGGCGCACCAGGATGTGGCGCAGCTTTGACCCTGGCAGCGCGTCGTAAACGGGCATGATCGCCCCGCCGGGATAGCCGAAGATGACCTCGACTCCCGCCGCCTCCAGCGCGTCGATCACCAGCCGCGCGCCAGTGCGTTGCGGGTGCAGGGCTTGGGCCGCACTTGCCATGGGTCAGGCCGCCTCGGTCTTGGGCGCGGTGTTCAGCCACGCCATGTGCCGCCGCATCCGCGCGCCAACCTGTTCGATCGGCTGGGCCATATCGGCGTCGAGCATAGCGGTGTAATTGGGTTTGCCTGCCTTGTTCTCGGCGATCCAGTCATGCGCGAATTTGCCGGTGCGGATGTCGCGCAACACTTCGCGCATCCGCTCGCGGGTCTCCGCATTGATGACACGCGGCCCGCTGACCAGATCGCCATATTTCGCGGTTTCGGAGATGAAGTCATGCATCCGGGTAAAGCCGCCCTCATAGAGCAGGTCGACGATCAGCTTCAGTTCGTGCAGACATTCGAAATAAGCGACTTCGGGCTTATAGCCTTCTGCCACCAGAGTTTCGAACCCGGCGGTGATCAGCTCGGTCGCGCCGCCGCACAGCACCGCCTGTTCGCCGAACAAGTCGGTTTCGGTTTCTTCGGCAAAGCTCGTTTCGATCGCGCCCGCCGTCGTGCCGCCAATCCCTTGCGCATAGGCAAGCGCCCGGTCGCGCGCTTCGCCGCTTGCGTCCTGGCGGACCGCAAACAGGCAGGGGACGCCGCGCCCGATTTCGAATTCGCGCCGCACCAGCGCGCCCGGCCCCTTGGGCGCGACAAGGATGATGTCGATGTCGTGGCGCGGCTCAATCTCGCCATAATGCAGCGAAAAACCATGCGCGACGAGGAGGGCCGAGCCCGGTGCCATATTGGGGGCAATGTCGTCGCGGTAAAGCGCACCATGCGTCATGTCGGGGGTAAGCAGCGCAATCAGCCGGGCACCGCGCGCGGCTTCTGCGGGCGTGGTCGGGTGAAAACCATCGGCGCGGGCGCGGGTGTCGGCATTGCCGCCGGGGCGAGCGCCGATCGCGACGTCAAAGCCCTTGTCGCGCAGGTTCATCGCATGCGCGCGCCCTTGGCTACCATAACCGATGATGGCGATTTTGCCGCCGGTCAGGCTCTTCGGGCTTGCGTCGCTGTCGGTGTAGATACGTTCCATTGTCATGTCCCTCATGTCGCAAAAGAAAACCCCCGCTCCCGGGGTGGGGAGCGGGGGTTCTGAAGCTTGGCTGGTCAGCCGTGTCTCAGATCCGGGCGCTCCCCGGATTATCGGTAATAAGAAGAAGTACCAGCGGACGAAGGTCGCGGGCACGCGCCAGCACCGGGCGAACCACCCCTGCTACTGATCCAGTGCCCAGCGATACGTGCTGCACGTCCAATCCCTTGTTCAAACCCTGTGTTGCGCCGTTCAATAGCAGCAGAACGTAACTTTACAACTAATTTTTTGTCGCACGCGAATTTTTATATCACTCACGCGCGTCGGGCGTTAAAGGGCGGTTCGAGATTAACGGGGAAATTCAGCTAATGCCGAACTCTAGCATGCCATCACGCGATCTGGTTAACGGCCCGGCGCGCGCGCCCGCCCGGGCCATGTTGCGCGCCGCTGGGTATGACGATGCCGCAATGGCCAAGCCGATGCTGGCGATCGTCAATAGCTGGTCCACCGTCACGCCGTGCAACATGCATTTGCGTGCGCTCGCCGACCATGTCCGACGGGGGATTGAAGAGGCGGGCGGCACTGCGGTTGATTTCAACACCATCGTCGTGACCGACGGCATTTCGATGGGCACGCCCGGCATGCGCGCCAGCCTGATGAGCCGCGAGACAATTGCCGATTCGGCTGAACTCGCGGTGCGCGGCCATATGCTTGACGGGGTGGTGTTTCTGGTCGGATGCGACAAGACGATCCCGGCAGCGGCGATGGCGGCGGCGCGGCTCGATCTGCCGTGCGTCATCCTTTACGGTGGGTCGATCATGCCGGGGCGGATGGGCGATAACGCGATCACGATTCAGGACGTGTTCGAGGCAGTGGGCGCGCACGGGGCGGGCACGCTCGACGATGCCGGGCTGAAGGCGGTCGAGGTCGCTGCTTGCCCGGGTGCTGGCGCGTGCGGCGGGCAATTTACCGCGAACACCATGGCGCTGGCGATGAGCTTTCTAGGGCTGTCGCCGATGGGGCTGAACGATGTCCCCGCCACCCATCCCGACAAGGGCGAGGCGGCGGCTCAAGCGGGCCGCGTGCTGGTGGAGGCGGTGCGCGCGGGCCGCAATGCCCGGCAATTCATCACACCAACTTCCCTGCGCAATGCAGCGGTCGCGGGCACCGCAACGGCGGGGTCGACCAACCTCATCCTCCATTTGCTGGCGATTGCGCGCGAGGCGGGGATTGGCGCGGGCGATTTCGGGCTCGACCTGTTCGATGCGCTGTCGCGGACCACGCCTGTCATCGCTGACCTGAAGCCCGGCGGTCGCTTCATGGCCCCCGACATGAGTGCGGCGGGCGGCACGCCGCTGCTGGGGCGGCGGTTGATGGAGGCGGGGCTGATCGAGAATGCGCCGACGGTCACCGGCGCGACGCTGTTCGACACCTTTGCCGACGCGCCAGAGACAGCGGATCAGCAAGTGATCGTCACCGCCGATCGCCCGATCAAGGCGCGCGGCGGCTATGGCATTCTCTATGGCAATCTGGCGCCAGAGGGGTGTGTGGTGAAGCTGGCGGGGCATGACCGGCTAAGCTTTGAGGGGCCCGCCAAGGTTTATGACGGCGAGGAAGCAACCTTTGCCGCCCTTGAGGCGGGCGAGATTATCGCGGGCGATGTTGTGGTCATTCGGGGCGAGGGGCCGGTGGGCGGGCCGGGGATGCGCGAAATGCTGGCGGTGACGGCGGCGATTCAGGGGCGGGGGCTGGGTGATTCGGTCGCGCTTGTCACCGACGGGCGGTTTTCGGGCGCGACCTATGGCTTCATGGTCGGCCATATCAGCCCGGAGGCGGCGCTGGGTGGCCCGATTGCGCGCCTGATGAGCGGCGACCGCGTGCGGATCGATGTCGATGCGCGCGTGTTTGAGACCGACGCCGACCTTGACGCGCGGCCCGCCCCCGCCCCGGTGCGGCGCAGCGATGTCATTGGCGTTTATGCCAAATATGCCCGCAGCGTCGGCTCAGCATCGCATGGCGCGGTTACCAGCGGGGCTGATCGCGCGAACCAATAACGGCGGCGGGTGCTCGATCGCTTGTCTAATGGTGCTCAGGCTTGCGAAATGGTGCGCAATTCGGGGTAGGCAGCCGGTTGGTGATTGCTTGCCGGACAAGAATTTGTTACACCTGAATGTGTCAATAAAGTGGGGTTTGCGATCATGAAGCGGCTGTTGATCCTAATTCCGCTTGCGGCGATTGCATTCGCTTTTTTCTATTTCGATCTGGGCCAATATCTGACGCTGGATGCGCTGAAAGCGCGGCAGGCCGATTTTGCGGACTATTACCGGCAATCGCCCGCGCTGGTGATCGGGGCGTTTTTCCTGATCTATGTGGGTGTAGCGGGGGCCTCGCTCCCGGGGGCGGCGATCCTCACGCTGGCGGCGGGTGCGTTGTTCGGGTTGGTGGTGGGCACGGTCATTGTGTCCTTTGCCTCCTCAATCGGGGCGACCCTTGCCTTTTTTGCCTCGCGCTATCTGTTTCGCGATGCCGTGCGCGCGCGTTTCGGCGATCGGCTGCGCGCGATTGACGAGGGCGTAGCGCGCGACGGCGCCTTTTACCTGTTTACGCTGCGCCTCGTTCCCGCTTTCCCGTTTTTCCTCGTTAACCTGTTGATGGGGCTGACGGCGATCCGCGCGATCACCTTTTACTTCGTTAGCCAGCTCGGCATGTTTGCCGGCACCGTCGTGTTTGTGAATGCGGGCACACAGCTTGCGCAGATTGAAACGCTGGCCGGAATTGCCTCGCCTGGCCTGATTGCGTCATTTGTGGCGCTGGGCATTTTCCCGTGGATCGCGCGCGCGATTGTCGGCTGGGTGAAGGCGCGGCAAGTCTATGCCAAATGGCAGCGGCCCAAGCGTTATGACCGCAATCTGGTGGTGATTGGCGCAGGCGCGGGCGGGCTGGTATCGGCCTATATCGCCGCGACGGTGAAGGCAAAGGTCACGCTGGTCGAAGCACACAAGATGGGCGGCGATTGTTTGAACTATGGCTGTGTGCCCTCAAAAGCGCTGATCCGCAGCGCCAAGGTCGCGCACCAGATCCGCCACGCCAGCCATTATGGCCTGACCGACAGTAGCCCCGCCGTCCCGTTCCGCACCGTCATGGCGCGGGTCCATCAGGTGATCGCCGATATCGAGCCACATGACAGCATCGAGCGCTATACCGGCCTGGGTGTCGAGGTGGTGCAGGGCTACGCGACGATCGTTGATCCGTGGACCGTCACGATCAAGGGCAATGATGGCAGCGAACAGCGGCTGACCACGCGGTCGATCGTGATTGCGGCAGGCGGCGCGCCGTTTGTGCCGCCGATACCTGGGCTCGACACGGTCGATTATGTAACGAGCGATACGATGTGGGAGCGCTTTGCCACGCTGGACAGCGTGCCTGCGCGGCTGGTGGTGCTGGGCGGCGGGCCGATTGGCTGCGAATTGGCGCAGAGCTTTTCGCGGCTCGGCGCGCATGTCACCCAAGTCGAAATGGCGTCGCGGATCATGGCGCGCGAGGACGCCGACGCCGCCGCCGTGGTCGAAGCGCGGTTCCGCGAAGAGGGGATTGATGTTCGCACCAGCACTCTTGCGGTGCGCTGCGAACGGCGCGCCGATGGGCAGTTTCTGATCGTTGAAGTGGATGGCGAAACGTCGGAAATCGGGTTTGACTATCTGATTCTGGCGGTCGGCCGCGCGGCGCGCCTGACCGGCTATGGGCTGGAGACATTGGGGATTGAAACCGACAAGACCGTCATCACCAACGAATATCTGCAAACCCTATACCCCAATATCTATGCGGCGGGCGATGTGGCGGGGCCGTATCAATTCACGCACGTGGCTGCGCATCAGGCCTGGTATGCCGCCGTCAACGCGCTGTTCGGGCGGTTCCGCAAGTTCAAGGCCGATTACCGCGTCATTCCCTGGGCGACCTTCACCGATCCCGAGGTCGCGCGCGTGGGGCTGAGCGAGGATGAGGCAAAGGCCAAGGGCGTGCCCTATGAGGTTGCGACCTATCCCTTGCACGAGCTTGATCGTGCGATCGCCGATGGCGCGACCACCGGCTTTATCAAGGTGCTGACCCCGCCGGGCAAGGACAGCATCCTGGGCGTAACGATTGTTGGAGAACATGCCGGCGACTTGCTCGCCGAATATGTGCTGGCGATGAAGCACGGCCTCGGTCTCAACAAGTTGCTCGGCACAATCCACACCTATCCGACGCTGGCTGAGGCCAATAAATATGTGGCGGGTGAATGGAAGCGCGCGCACGCGCCGCAAGGCGTTTTGCGCTGGGTCGAGCGTTATCACGCATGGATGAGAGGGTAAGCGATGCTTCGGATTCTTCTTTCGCTGATGATGTTGCTGGTGCCTGTATCGGCGCAGGCGCAGGGTTTTGACCATGGCGGCTGGGACGCGCTCCTCAAACGCAATGTCGTGGTGGTGCGCGGCGGCGTTGCGTCGGCGGTGCGGTATGACGGCATGGCGCGCGACCGGGCGGCGCTAAAGACCTATCTGGCGAGCGCCAGCAAGATCAGCCGGGCGACGTTCGACGGTTGGACGAAGCCCGATCAGCTTGCCTTTCTCATCAACGTTTACAACGCCGCGACGGTCGAGCTGATCCTCACCGCCTATCCCAATGTGAAGTCGATCAAGGATTTGGGCACTTTCCTGCAAGGGCCATGGTCCAAGCCGTTCGTCACGCTGTTTGGCAAGCAGATCTCGCTTGACGAGATTGAACACGGGATGATCCGCAAGAGCGGTCGCTATAACGACCCGCGCATCCATTTTGCGGTCAATTGTGCAAGCATCGGTTGCCCGGCGCTGGCGCGCGCCGCCTATCGCGGGGCAACGATCGACGCGCAACTCGATGCGGCGACCAAGGGTTTCCTGAGCGATCGCACCCGCAACCGGCCCAATGGCAATGGCGTGGCGGTGTCGAACATTTTCAACTGGTATCGCGGCGATTTCGAAAAGGGCTGGCGCGGGGCCAAGACGTTGCCCGCGTTCTTTGCGCTTTATGCCAGCAGCCTGGGACTGAGCCCGGCCGCAGCGACAAGCGCAAAGGGCGGTCAGCTTGACATCAGCTTCCTTGCCTATGACTGGCAACTCAACAAGGCGGGCTGATCGCCCTCCTTGCGTTGATTGCTGAGTAGAATCTGTGCACACCCAAACCCATGCGCTGATTGGCGCTTACTGCTTCGGACGGCGCAATCCCGCGCTTGTCACTGCGGGCGCCTTTGGCGGGGTCGTGCCCGATTTGCCGATGTTCGGGATTGTCGCGGCATTGATGGCGGCGGGGCGGCCCGGGCGGCAGATTTTCGGGCATGATTATTTCCAGCCCTGGTGGCAGGCAACCAACGGCCTCAGTCATAGTTTCATCCTTTGGTCGCTCGCGCTCGTATTTGCGCTGGCAGCGCGCCGGGCCAAACCCGCCAAACTCTGGCCCGCGCTCTGTATTGCCTGTGCAGCCGGGGGATTGGCCCATGCCTTTATCGATTTTCTATGCCACCGCGACGACGCGCACATGCATTTCTGGCCAGTGTCGAGTTGGCGGTTTGTGTCGCCGGTTTCCTATTACGACCCCGCGCATTTCGGCCGCCCGGCGATGATCGTGGAGGCATTGCTCGGGCTGGCGATGGCGGTCCGGCTGGGCTGGCGGTCGCAGCGCCGTTGGTCGCGCGCGCTGCTGGTGCTGGTGTCGCTGCCCTATCTGGTGGTCCTGGCGCTGGTGCCTGCGCGCGCCGAGGCACCGGGCGATGTGGGCGATGTCGTGCCGCTTGGTCGTTTCGACAGCGGCAGCAGCGCCTGGACCATCGTTTCGATCGACAAGAAAGTGCCGCTGACCCGATATATGCTTGTGCGCAGCGGCAATATGACTGTGGTGGAGGCGCGCGCCGACCGCAGCCAGGCGCTGTTCGTGCGCGACGTTGATCTGGCACTCGATCAGACACCGATATTGTGCTGGAGATGGCGCGTGGCGCGCGTGATCGACGCGGCTGACATTTACACCAAAAAGGGCGACGATCAGGCCGCGCGGGTGCTGGTGGGGCTCAGCCTGCCGCGCGGTTCGATGTCGCTGGGCACACGGGTCAAGCTGGCGATGGGGCGGGCGCGGTTCGGCAAACTGCTTCCCGATGGGGCGCTAAACTATGTCTGGGATAACAAGGCGCCCATCGGGACCATTGTCCCCAATGCCTTTACCGATCGCGCGCGGATGATTGTGATCCAATCGGGCAATGCGCACGCGGGCGCATGGGTGAGCGAGCGGCGCGATCTGGCAGCGGATATGAAGAGCCAGTTTGGTACTATGGCCGGGCGGATGGCGCTGATTGCGCTCGCCACCGATGCGGACAATACCGGCGGCATGGCGCAGGCAAGCTATGCCGATCTCCACCTCGTGCGGCGCGGCGCCCCGTGCCAGTTTCAAACCTGAGTCCAGTGTTGGCGTAACCTGTCGGGTGCTTCCGACCAAATTTGATTGGGAATATGATGACCTTCAACCGCTACCTCGCTTCTTCGCTGATCCCCGCCATTGCGCTGGCCGTGCCGACCGCAGCGATGGCGCAACAGGCCGGGTTGCAGATCACCATCGTGCGCGCCGATGGCGGCGCCCCGGTCGCCTCCGCCGAAGTGACGATCACCAACCCCGATATCGGCCTGTCGCGCGTGTTGACCACGGACGCGAATGGGCAGGTCCGCGCCGATGGCCTGACCACCGGCGGTCGCTACCGGATTTCGGTGGCAGCGGGCAGCGATTATGACGCGCAGGCAGCCGACGGCGTCGTGCTGCGCTCCGATTTCGTGCGCGGCATCACGCTCGCGGTGGGCGCCGGGACCAGCGAAGTGGTGGTGCGCGGGCGGCGATCGGTGACGGGCATCAACACCGTCAACGCCGAAATCTCGTCCTCGC
This sequence comes from Sphingomonas sp., assembly GCA_013822915.1. Classification (GTDB taxonomy): domain Bacteria; phylum Pseudomonadota; class Alphaproteobacteria; order Sphingomonadales; family Sphingomonadaceae; genus Sphingomonas. The sequence goes on from PNLG01000247.1 coordinate 8,307, forward strand.
TGCCGGCTGAAACGCTGAAAGCCTTGCCGATCGAGGCGCGCGATGTCGTGACCGCGCTCGTCCGCTTGCCCAATGTCGTCGCCTCGACAGGTTTTTTCAACGAAGCGCCAGTGGTGTCGATTAACGGTGCCAATGGCCTGTTCACCAATTATCTGATCGACGGGCTCGACAATAACGAGAATTTTCTGGGCGGGTTGAAGTTTCCGGTGCCGCTCGGTTTTACCCGCGAAGTGACCGTGCTGGCCAACAGCTATTCAGTAGCATTTGGCCGCACGGCCAATGGTATCATCAACTATACGACACCATCGGGTAGCAATACGCTCCACGGCGAAGCCTATACGCTGATCCGGCCCGGTCGACCAATCGATTCGCTCTCGGCGTTCCCGCGTCGCGATCTGAGCGGCAATCCGGTCGGCGATAGTTTCGAGCGCTATCAGGGCGGCGGTTCGATCAGCGGCGCGCTGGTCCGCGACAAGACGTTCTTCTACGCCAATTTCGAATATACCCGCGATATCAACACCAATGTCGTCGACGCGCCGGTGCTCGGCACGGTTGGCAATGTGACTGGCACCAATCAATTCTACCTCGGATCATTCCGGATCGACCACCGGCTGACCGATGACTGGAGCCTCGCGCTGAGGGGTAATTTCGGCAATGTGTCGATCGCGCGGCCGGGCGGATCGTTGGGCGGCGGCAACGTCACTTTCCCCTCGGCAGGGTCAACGCAAGAGCGGCAATCGACGCTGGTGGCGTTCACGGCCACTTATTCGGGCGATGCATGGACCTATGAAGGTGCGCTCCAGTATAGCCGTTTTGGCTGGGATTTCGGGCGACCGATTAATGGGCCGGGGCCCCAGGTGGCGATCCGCGATCAGACCGGGCTGACGATTGGTGTCGTTGGCCATCCCGGGTTCGTGTTCGACGATCTGGAGAATACGTGGCAGACGCGGCACAAGCTGCAACGCCGGTTCGGCGCGCACCGGCTTAGCGCGGGCGTTGATGTGATCCATTCCGATTTCGGCTTGCTCGGTGGCGGCAATGTCAACGGCAATTTCACGGTCGAGCTGACCCCGGCGCAAATCGCGACATTGCGCGGGCGCAATCTGGGGCTGGGGTTGGGGGCGGCCGACGTGCTGGCGCTGAACCCGCGCGTTATTGATTATTCGGTCGAGCTGCGCCCGCAAAGCTTTGGCACCAGCCAGACACTTTACGCGCTCTATGTCGAGGATGAGTGGCAGATCGGCCCGAAATTCACCGCGACGCTGGGCTTGCGCTGGGATTATGACACGCTGACCGCGCAAGGCGGCGGGGGCGGCGATGCCGACAATATCGCGCCGCGGCTCGCGCTGAATTACAAACCCGATGCCCGCTCGGCGATCCGCTTTGGCGCGGGGCTGTTTTACGGCAAAATCCCCTACACCGTCATTTCCGACGCCTTGCAACGCAATACGACCTCGGCGGCGCTGCGCGGGCAGTTGGGGCAGTTGCAACAGCGCGGCATTATTCCAGCAGGCGTGGCGCTCCCCCCGCTGACGTTTGACGGCAACCTTACTGTGTCGCCCGCCTGCGCGACCGTCGCCGCGTGCCCGAGCGCCGCCAATGTTCAGGCACTGCGCGACACCGCGCTGATCAACGAAGTGCGCATCCTGAACCCCACGGGTTATGACAGCCCGTACAGCCTGCAATTCAGCGCGGGCTATCAATATCAGGCGTCGAGCACGTTTTCGATCGCGGTCGATCTGATCTACAATCGGTCGTATAACCTCTTGCGGTTGCGCGATCTGAATGCGCCCACTCCGTTTACGCCCAATCTTGCCAATCTGACGGCCGCGAACATCGCCGCTTTGCGCGCCTTGCCGGACAATGCCGCGCGGATTGCACGCGCGTCGCAGCTTGGGCTGGTCCGCACCCAGGCCGCCGCCGATGCGACGCGCCCCGTGGCGCTTGTGCCCGGCGGCGGGCGGCAGATTACCGTGTCGGAGACGGCGGGTCGGTCGACCTACACCGCGCTAAACGTGCAGCTCAACAAGCTGCGCGGTGACGACATTTATGCATTCCGCCTGTCCTATACGCTGTCGCGGCTGACCAATGACACCGACGATCTGAACTTTCGCGCCTCCAATTCGAACAATTTCGCGGCTGATTTCGGCGCGTCGGCCAATGACCGGCGGCACGTGATTTCAGCGGTGGGCTCGCTTTATCCGGTCAAGGGGCTGACGCTGACCGCCGCCGGGCTGTTCCAGTCGGGCCAGCCGATCAACTTCATCCCCGACGCGAGCATTTTTGGCACGCAGGATCTGAACGGTGACGGCCAAAGCTTTGGCGAGGCATTTGTCGGCAATTCCGATCGTTTCCCCGGCATCGCGCGCAACACCGGCCGCCTGCCCTGGTCAACGCAGGTCGATATCGGCGCGCGCTATGCGATTAACCTGCCGGTCGGCGCGATCGAGTTCAGCCTCGACGTGTTCAACCTGTTCAACGTCAATAATTTGTCGGGCTTTGCCAATGCGGCGAGCACGTCGAACCAGGTGCAGTTTGGCGGCGGCGCCCCGCTCGTCCAGCGCAACGCCGGCGCACCCCGCCAGTTCCAGTTCGGCGCGTCATGGAAGTTCTAAGGGCGCGACTGCGTGGTTGATGGGATTGCCCATTTTCAGGGACTGATCGGCCTCGCGCTGATCGTCGGGGTGGCGTTTGCGCTGTCGGAGGACAGGGGCGCCACCCCCGGCTGGCGCTGGATTGCAGGTGCTGTGGCGATGCAGATCGCAGTGGCGCTACTGGTGCTGCGGGTGCCGATCATCTGGAGCGCGATTGGCCTTGCCAATACAGCCGTTTCGGCAGTGGAGGCGGCGTCGCGGGTCGGGTCGAGCTATATGTTCGGCTATCTGGGCGGCGCCCCCTTGCCCTTTGCATTGGCGCCGGGGGCCGCGCCGCCGCTGGTGATCGCGTTTCAGATCCTGCCGCTGGTCATTGTCTTTTCCGCGCTGTCGGCGCTGCTGTGGCACTGGCGGGTGCTGAGCGTGATTGTGCGCGGGCTTTCCTGGGCGTTGCAGCGCAGTTTGGGGGTGAGCGGGGTTGTGGGGCTGGGCGCCGGGGCGACGGTGTTTCTGGGCGTGGTCGAATCGCCCCTGGTGCTGCGCGGTTATTTCGCACGGATGAGCCGGGCGGAATTGTTCGCGGTGATGACGCTGACCATGGCGACGATTTCGGGCGCGATTCTGGTGCTTTATGCGCAAACGCTGGGCAAGGCGGTGCCGAATGCCGTCAGCCATATGATCGCCGCCTCGCTCATTTCGCTGCCCGCCGCGCTTCTCATCGCGCGAGTAATGGTGCCGGGGGAGGGGCGCACGGCGGAGGATCGCGACGCGCCGGTGCTGCGCTATGACAGCAGCATTGACGCGGTCCTGCGCGGGACGATGGACGGGTTGCAGCTATTTCTGGCGGTGATCGCGGTGATTATCGTGGTGTTCGCGCTGGTCTCGCTCGTCGATCAGATGCTGGCGGCGGCGCCGATGGTGAGCGGTGCGCCGGTGACGCTGCGGCGGCTGCTCGGCTGGATGCTGGCGCCGTTGATGTGGACGCTGGGTGTGCCCTGGGCAGAGGCGGGCGTGGCGGGCAGCTTGATGGGGACGAAGGCGGTGCTGAACGAATATGTCGCCTATGTTGATCTTGCCGCATTGCCGCCGGGGTCGCTGGGCGCGCGCAGCACGCTGATCGTCACTTACGCGCTGTGCGGGGTCGCCAATCTGGCGAGCATCGGCCTGTTGGTGTCGACCATCGGCACCCTGTGTCCCGAACGGCGCGGCGAAGTATCGGCGCTGGGCGTTAAGTCATGGATTGCGGGCAATGGGGCGTCGGCCATGACGGGCGCGATCATTGGCCTGGTGACATTTGGGTGAGCGATGTTTGACGCCCACCTCCGCCCGCTGATCGACCCGCCGCTCAACCGGGTGGGGCAATGGATTGCGGCAACCGGCGTCACCGCCAATCAGGTGACGCTGTTGGGCATGGCGATCGGGCTGGTCGCGGCGGCGGCGATCGGGGTGCAGCATTACGCCATCGGCCTTGGGCTGATCGCGCTCAGCCGGGTGCTCGACGGGCTTGACGGGGCGATTGCGCGGGCGACCGCAAAGTCGGATTTCGGGGG